>JBDTVG010000127.1:0-13313 GCA_040007395.1 Chloroflexota bacterium | reverse complement strand
ACTATAAAATATGCCCTCAACAACAATAGCTTATTTCTTTACAGTGACTTTGGCTTGTTTCAGGTCAACTGGATAATCGATGAAAAGCAAATAATTCATGATCTTTAGAAGATGGATAGCCAACCTATTAGCTTTCATTCGGTTAGGACGGTTTCCGTTTCTCATAGGAGGCTTCGTCTTATACGGATTGGGGGTAGCTATCGCTTTCTATGAAGGTTTTCATGTGAATTGGCCTGTCTTTCTGGTCGGGCAACTCATTGTCACGGCGACACAGTTAATGGTTCACTATGGCAATGATTACTTCGATCTCGCGGCTGATAGCGCTAACCCGACTCCAATATTTTGGTCGGGGGGTAGTCGTGTCTTGCCAGAGGGTCAACTGCCAGCGTATATAGCATTGTTATCAGCAATTGCGCTAGGCCTGATTGCCCTGTTGGCAACATTGGGATTAGTGCTGCACTGGCAGCTTGGCTCATTAACCACCTATCTGCTGTTGCTGTCGATCTGCCTCGCATGGTTTTACAGCGCACCACCGCTTCGCTTGCACTCGCACGGCGTTGGTGAGATCAGTGCTACATTCACGGTAAGCGTGCTAACGCCAACCATCGGGTTTTATTTGCAGGCGGGCCAACTGAGTCGTACCCTGTTTCTGGCAATCATTCCGCTAGCCTTGTTGCAATTCAATGTGCTTGTCAGTGTGGCTATTCCAGATGCGGAAGGAGATCGGCAAGTCAACAAGCGAACGCTCGTGGTGTTGCTAGGGCGACTCGCCGCAGCACGTTTGTACGTACTAGCGTTGGCGTTTGCTTATGGGCTGCTGCCTGTACTGGTCTGGGGAGGGCTACCCGTTCCAGTTGCCATCGCAGTTGCCTTGAGCGCTCCATTGGCAGCTTGGCTAGGGTGGTCAATGTGGCATGGGGCATGGTCGCACCCTGAACAGTGGTCGCGCCTCGCCTTGCTCACTATTGCCTTATTGCTGAGTACGAGTGCATTGGAGATTAGCGCATTCCTGAAATTAACATTCAAATAGGCTTGACAGTTTTTCCGAACGATGTTAGGATTTTTGAACATTGATAGGAGTCACTAGTGGGCGTAAAAGAACGCAAAGATCGTGAGCGGCAGCAGCTCAAACAAAATATCCTTGATGCGACCCGGAGTATTGCGCTGCACGACGGCTGGCAGGCGGTCACGATCCGCAAGGTAGCAGATCGGATCGAATACAGTCCACCGACGATCTATGAGCATTTCGCCAGCAAGGAAGACATTCTGGTGGAACTCATGCGGCAGGGATTTCAGATCCTATTCCAAGAACTGGATAAGCTTCGTGAGACAACGCCTGATCCCGAAGCACGTCTGCTGGCGATGGCGCAGGTTTATTGGGAGTTCGCGTGGACTTATCCAGACCTGTATCAAGTGATGCACGGATTGGGCGGCGTGCCCTTTTGTGATGAAGATCGCCCTCTTCCCATCGAAGCCAAACAAGCCTTCATGATTACACAGGAAACGCTTCAAGATTTGGCGGCGCGAGAAAATCTACAGATCGATAATTTGCACGACTCGGTGCATATCATTTGGGCGACCTTGCACGGCCTCGTTGCGCTAACGATGGCAAATCGGATCGTGGGAGGCCGCCAACCAATTGCCGCATTAGTGGAGCGTGCCATGAAACAATTTATCGTGTCGCTACGTATATCAGGCAGTGCATAAATTTTTTTGGCGAATACCTAACTTAGTTAGGCAGTAGAACAATGTAAAGCTAAGGTCGTGAGTCTAGTCGTTCTGGAGGAGAATCAACATGCAGCAGAAAATCCAAACTGTCGAAGACCTACCATTTATGCCTGTTCACTCGGACATGCCCTCTCATATCGGCGAAATTGTCAGTGCTGGCTACGCTAAGTATGGGCCGATTTTTCGCTCAAGAACCGTGTTTGATGATATGGATGTTGTTTATCTGGTCGGCCCGGAAGCCAATCGCTTTGTGTTATCCACTAATCGACTCAAGTTTTCGCACCATCAAGGCTGGGGTCACGCTTTCGGCGTGATCGGCATGTTCGGCAATGGATTGTTGACAATGGACGGTGCCGAGCATGATGAACACCGCCGCATGATGAATCCTGCTTTCGCGATCAGCTACCTGGATCGCTATCTGCCGATCATGTCCCGCCTGATCCGTGAACGCAGTGCCGAATGGCTCAAAAAAGGCACTGTCGATATTTACGAAGAATCGCGTCGTATCACCTTTGATATAGCGGCTGAGGCACTTGTTGGGTTGAAGTCTGGGCCAGAGGTTGACCGCTTCCGCGAAATCTTCGTGCAAATGCTTATGCTCGGCATGATGTCGGTCAGTCAAGAGGATTACGACACGAATCTAACGCGGCTCAAAAAGGAATTATATTCGCTGCTGCAACCCAAGATCGAGGAACGCCGCCAGCATCCTACAGATGACGTACTGGGGATGCTTGTGCAAGCCCGCGATGATGAAGGACGCGCCCTCAGCGACGAACAACTGATCGCGCACACCAATATTCTATTAGTCGCGGGTCACGAAACTTCTACCAGTCTAAGTTCATGGCTGCTATATTTGTTGGTCGAGAATCCCGACTATTTGCAGCGCGTCCTCGATGAACAGGACTCGCTGTTGGGTAAAGATGAAGAACCCACACTCGACACCATCAAACGCATGAAGGTGCTGGATAACGCCCTCAGCGAAGCGGAACGGTTGTACCCGCCCGTTGCCAGTGGGCCGCGTGGCGTAGTCGAAGACTTTGAGTTCAATGGCTACCACGTTCCCGCAGGTACATTTGTGTTCTACTCAATTGCCGCTTCTCATCTGCTCCCTGACATCTTCAAAGACCCGACCAAATTCGACCCAGATCGCTTTGCTGCGCCACGCGAGGAGGACAAGAAAACACCCTACGCGCTGGTTGGCTTTGGTGGTGGGCCACGCATCTGCATCGGGATCAACTTTGCACAGGTCGAGATCAAGGCGATGGTTGCGCATATTCTTCGCCATTATCGTCTCGAACTGGTTCCTAATCAGGAGATCATACAGTACTATCGTGGAACAGGGATGCCGCTCAACGGTATCAAAATGCACGTTTCCGCCAGAAAATAACCCCAACTTCTGCTAATTTTGCGATGCAGCACAAAGTTGATCATTGATCTCTTGTCCTGCATTTTTATTTTCGCTACTAAAGGTTAATGCCACTTGGCGCTGTAGAACTGAAGATAATCTTCGAGATGTGAAGCCCAATAGTCGTTATTGTGGCTGCCTGTACGATAGACGTTGTATTCCAGAGTCAGTCCACGCTGCTGCATCGATTGGGCAACCGTGTTCATGGTTGGGCCGCTAATGTCATTGACGCTGCGATCCAGCCAAAACCGCACCGTATCGATTTCTTTTGCTGTCACGACTAACCAGATCGGGTTATGCTGTGGCGGAGCAATCGTAGGGCTGAACACGGCACTATGTCCGCCAACCGCAGAAAATAGTTTTGGGTTGCTCAAGGCGATATGATAAGCCCAAAAACCACCCCGCGAAATACCACCGATGGCGCGTCGGCTGGCTTGCGTGGAGACGCGATAAGTTTGCTCGACGTGTGGCAAAAGTTCCGTCAAAAACACGTTTGCCCACGAAGTCTCATCAAATAAGTTAGTCTCGGCACTGTCGCCACCATTCGGCAAGACCACGACCATCGGTGGGTATTTGTGGGTGCGAATGCCCATATCAAGCGTATCTGCCAGACCAAGTTGGAGCCAGTGCGTATCATCGCTGCCCGAACCATGCAGCAGGTAGATAACCGGATAATGGCGCGTCGATTGGGCATAGCATGACGGCAGATAGATTGAATAGGTCATTTCGGCATTCAGGAGATGGCTGACATAGCGCATCTGGTGGATCGAGCCAGCGTTCTTGTTACAGACAGCCGCTGCTGAGGGTGCCGGCAACGCCAACACTGCACCTAGCAAGATAAGTAGTACGCCTAAAAACCTTATTCGATGAGTCATCGTTGATCACCAATAACTTTGTAAATTTGTGATTTATTCAGAAGTGTATAGCATTAACTCGGTTGCATCGTAACGCCCATAAACAACAACGCGCCTGTTTTGTGATCTCGAATCGCATAAATAAAGGGATGATCGACAATCATTTTGAAGACGCGTTGCGGTTCGGATATGCCTCCCACATACATACTACGGGTCACGGCTGCGGCTTCTGTCCCTTCTTCATCAACCTTTATAAACGCTTTATGGGCGACCTGAGAAATCCAAAGCTCTGATGCCATCGCGCTCATCGCGGAAAAATCAGCGTGCGGAGTAAACGCCATCGCTATGCCTAATCCGTTGAGATCGTTTGTCAGATTTCGCTCATACTCGGCCTTAAAACGCGGGAGGCTGAATTCACCGTACATAATATTGCGATGCACCTGGTCGATGAGCGCGTCCCATTTCTCTGCGCTAAGTTCTGAGATTAGTTTATGCAAATCCTGTGAACGCTTAGGCAAAATGATATACATGCCAAGATCAAGTTGCGCGACTGACTCATAGGGGATACTGATCATTTGCAGATCGTTGTCCTCCCAATAATGATAGTTTCCCTGCCGATGCATCATAAAACAGTCTGTCTGTTCGCCCGTGATGAGCGTAAATTTTTCTTGTTTCGTTTTTGCTTTGCTAAATTGATGTTTCCAGAATGCTTTGAAGTAAATCGCGTTGGCGAGCATGAACACCGTTGCAGGAGAAATTTCTCCTACCATTTCGCGAATAGTGCCTTGTGTTACGCGACTGATCCAACCATTGATAATCTCAGGGGTTGCTTTGTCGCGGAAGTCTACACTAGCAACCTCAGCATTGTAAGTATCGCGAGTGGTTGCAAGGAAACTTGATGCGAACTCGATTCCCTGTTTTACCCAGAGTGAATTCGCAAGCGAAAGCCTAAACCTCTGATCAATTTCGGCACTTGCCATCACGAGTTGAGCCGCACGCATTTGTCGGAAATAATCTTCTCCCAATTGTGCAATCCAAACCTTTTCATCAGATGTGCTTTTGATAATATCTATAACGCGATATGCAGCGTCCAATTCAGCACGCGGAACACGCCGTTTTTTGATAAGAACAATATCATCTGGGTTTGGTTCCGGTCCTGGCTCACTATCGGCTTCAATTTTATTGGTTTCGTCGATAGTAAACTCGCTAATAAGGTATTGGTTAGCCGAGTTAATTTCATTGAGGCTAAACTCGTTTAGTTCCAGCATTCGGAGCATTTCTTGTAGCGTTTGGTCGTTTGCTCCGTTAGCAGCGATTGTTAGACACATAGAAATACTCAATGGAGAAAAGAAGATATTCTCAGGCAATTCATCGCGTGCGAGAACTTTGAGCAGATTAAGGCCAAACCGGTTACTCGCGTCATAAATGTGCTTGAAATCTTGCTCCATTTGGCACGTTTCCCCTATATTCAATTGAGAGCTTCGGATCGGGATATGCTACGGTAAATTAGGCGGGTTCTGGATCTGCCAAACAAGGCCGCTATAGCGATGGGCAACACGATCATTATCAACCGCCATTTGGATCGCACGGCGCGTCCCAACTAGCACAACTAGTTGCTTGGCCCGCGTAATCGCTGTGTAGATTAGGTTGCGTTGGAGCATCCGTGAATGCTGCACCATCACCGGGATCACGACTGCTGGATATTCGCTACCCTGACTGCGATGGATACTAATCGCGAAGGCGTGGAACAGATCGCCTGCTTCTTTCCAATCGTATTCAACGAGTAAGCGCCCGTCAAAGTCGATTTCTAATACCTGCTTTACTGGATCGATCTCAGTGATGCGCCCAATATCGCCGTTGTACACGTCTTTCTCGTAGTTGTTGCGAGTCTGGATTACTTTGTCACCCATACGGAATTTACGTCCAGCGATCACATGCTCAACATTTCTATCCAACGGATTAAGCACTGCTTGCAAGCGATCATTCAGCGCGGTAATGCCGATCTCGCCCTTATACATCGGAGCCAACACTTGAACATCGTTAAGAGGGTCAAGGTTGAATTTGGTCGGGATGCGCTTTGATACCACATCTACCAGTAGATCGAGCGCGGCTTCGCCCTCAGCGACGTTAAAAAGGAAGAAGTCGCGGCTGCTGTTGCTCAGATCGGGCATTTCGCCCCGATTGATACGATGAGCGTTTACAGTAACATGACTATCGCTAGCCTGCCGGAACACTTCATCCAACCGGGTAACGTGCGCCAAACCGCTATCAATAACATCATGCAGCACATCGCCTGCGCCAACACTTGGCAACTGATCCACGTCTCCGACTAACATCAGGTGCATCTTTTCGGTCATCGCGTCCAGCAAGCGGGCGAACAGTTCCAGATCGAGCATCGAGGCTTCGTCGATAATCACAATGTCGCCGTCTAGCGGATTGCTTTCATCGTTGATAAAACCGCCATCGACTGAATAACCGAGCAATCGGTGAATAGTGCGGGCGGGGCGATCCGTCGCCTCGTTTAGACGGCGGGCAGCCCGACCAGTCGGGCTAGCCAATACATAGTTCGCCTCAATGGCATCTAGCGCCCGAATGACCGTTCGCAATGTTGTGGTTTTGCCTGTCCCCGGCCCACCTGTCAACACGCAGATCTTATTGCTCAGGGTGGCATGAACTGCTTCTTGCTGCTGTGTGGTTAGGACAACTTTGCTAGTCGTTGCCAGTTTTTCAAAGAAGGCGTTCCAGTCAAATGTTTTGACCTTTTTGAGTGTTGAGGCCTTTCCCGCAGCTATCGCCCGCAGTTTCTCGGCAACACTCTGTTCATTGTCGAACATCTTGGGCAGGTACAGCGCTTCGATATTGCCGGACGGCCCGTTTTTCTTCTTGACGGCGTAAATATCTTTTTGCCGTTTAAGCGCAGTGATCGCTGCTTCACACAAATCGGGAGTCACGCCAAGCAGTTCGCAAGTTTTTTCAATCACTAATGGGCGTGGCCCATAGACATTGCCCTCAGTACCCAACGTATTCAGCGCATAGAGAATGCCAGCTCTTACACGCGGCGGCGAATCATTGGCCAGTCCCATCGCCTGTGCGATCTCATCGGCAACTTTGAAGCCGACTCCTTCGATGTCTACCGCCAACTGGTAAGGGTTTTTCTCGACTTCCTTGATCGTATCGTCGCCGTAAGTCTCAAAGATTTTGTGCGCCAGCCCTGCCGTAATGCCATAATTCTGCAAAAACAACATGACTTTGCGAGATCGGCGCTGTTCAGACCATGAAGCGGCGATCATTTTGGCGCGGGTAGTATTGATGCCCGGAACTTCCCCGATGCGTGATGGCTGACTATCTAATATATCGATAGCATTTGCGCCGAAAAAATCAAGTATCCGTCGGGCAGTTCTTTTGTCAATACCATCAATTAGACCACTAGCGAGATAACTTTCTACGCTATCTTTGCTCGTGGTGATCAGGTGCATCGCCTCAGCCTTGAACTGCTGCCCGTAATCTTTGTGTACCGTCCACGAGCCAGTAAAGCGAACCGTTTCACCCGGCTGCAATTCGAGGAGTTTGCCTACGACCACCACTTCGTCAGTCTGCGGGATAGCGATAGTGAGCTGCAAGCTCAAGACGGTGTAGCCGCTTTCCGCACTGTAGTAGATGATTTCCTCGACGACACCCTCGATAGTTTCTCGCTGCATAACCGATGCACTACCCTTTACATTGTGATCCCTACTGAGGCGCATATTATAACATTTTCGGAACTTATGTTCATAATCAGATTTTGCCCACTTGCTAAAATTTTCGCATTTACTCTTGACTTTTCGATCCTAATCTCTTAAACTGCTAAAAAATTAGCAGTTGCAATAAAGGAAAGGGTAGAAATGGTCGATCCACTCCATACGCAGCTTAGTCGCCGCGAAAGTCAAATCATGGATGTTATTTTTCAGCTTGGCGAAGCTACCGCCGTAGAGATTATGGAACGCTTGCCTGACCCGCCCAGCAATTCCTCAGTGCGTACTTTACTGACTATTCTGGAACAAAAAGGACATCTCACGCACCGCCGCGAAGGTGGCCGTTTTATCTACGCGCCGTCGCTCGCTCCCGAAAAAGTGAAGCGTTCTGCGCTGTCTCATCTGATGGAAACGTTCTTTGGCGGATCGGTTCCGAAGATGGTCGCTACGTTGCTGTCCACCAATGATCTCTCGGAAAGTGATTTGGACGAACTAACACAGCTTATCGAACAGGCGAAAAAGGAGGAGAAAGAAGATGACTCTCTTGACTAACCTTAATGAGGATACGGCATCTCAACTCGCTGGATTGTTGGGAATTTCCTTCGTCAAAGTTGTATTAGTCTTGCTGGTGGTCTATGCGGTGCTGCATTTTATGCGGCGTGGGACGGCGGCGTTCCGCCACTGGCTGTGTATGCTGGGCTTGATCAGTGCTTTATTGCTGCCAATCCTGACAGTTGCTAGCGCAATAGTTTCGCCGAGCCGGGAAGCCGCGGCCCATGCCCCTTCGCGGTTTGACTTTTTCGCCACGACTCTAGCTCCAGTCAATCGCAAATCCTTCGTTTCTGCCCAAGCGAATACAACTACATCGCTAACGACTGCTCAAACACTCCCACCTAAATCGGCAGTGAGCAGCGGTGACAAACCGCCAACACTTGTAAAACCTGTTAACTCAACACTCCCTGTCATTTCATGGGCCATAGCTATTTTGGCAATCTGGTTGTTCGGGGTACTCGGTATTCTGGGGTGCTGGCTGCGACAGTGGACTAAGATACGCTACCTGAGTCGGCGCGGCATATCGCTAACTGAGCCAACTTGGCTCGGAGTGCTCAACAATACGGCGCAATTGCTCAAGGTGCGTCACTCAGTCCGTTTGCTACTGTCCGACTCGATAGATGTCCCAATGACGTGGGGATTGCTGCATCCAATCATCTCGTTGCCTACCGAGGCGCTAAACTGGTCAATGTCACGGCGGCGTGTGGTCTTGCTGCACGAACTGGCCCATGTTGCCCGTTGGGATTATTTGACGCAATGGTTCACGCTGTTTAGTTGCACGGTTAACTGGTTCAACCCGCTGGTGTGGCTGGTAGCGCGACAAGCCTCTATCGAACGCGAACAAGCCAGCGATGACTATGTGCTAAATGCGGGGATCAAGGGGGTTGATTATGCTAGCCACCTGATCGATATTGCCCGAACCATCCAGCGCAAAAGGATCTTTTTTGCCATTGGTCTGGCGATGGCGCATCGCTCTGATCTGGAACAGCGTATCCGTAGTATATTGCGCCCTAACCAACACCGTGTGCCTTTGAGTCGAATACAACGAGCACTGCTGGTTGGGTTAGTTGGCATGTTAGTGCTGCCGCTGAGTGCGATCCACCCAATATATACAGTGGCTCAGAGCAACCCAGTTAGCCTAACTTTGGCAGTTGATTCCGGCCTCAAGCAAACAATTACGGAAAAGATGTTGGGCGAGTTTGAGTCCGCCAACCCCGGCGTTACTCTGACTGTGGTAAATGTGCCGCCCGTACCCGATGCCGCCGACGGCATCGATGCTCATTTCGCTGCACTCCAAAAGATGGCAAATACAGCAGATGTTGTATTGGTCAATCAGGATAGCATTTCACCGCAGGCTAGCCGCGCCGGATACTTCCTTGACCTTGCCCCATTAGCTCAAAATGACGCTTCGCTCAAAGCTGATGACTTCTATCCAGCAGTATGGCAATCCTTCCAATGGGATCAAGGAATATGGGCGTTGCCTTTCGATCTTGATATTGGCGTGTTAGCTTATGATCCGGCGGCTTTCGACAGGGCGGGTATCGCCTACCCTAGCGATAAATGGACACTGGATGATTTTGTCGCCGCAGTCAAAGCCGTCACGGTCAAGGATTCGTCGGGGCATGTTACGGCACCCGGTTTTGCCAACGATGGACGGTCAAGCCGCGTGTTACTGTGGCGAAGTCTACTAGGTCATAACTTGGTTGATGACAGCACCATCCCTAACCAACCACAGCTAGACAAACCCGACGTTGTAGCGTTGCTCGATAACTGGCACCAGTTGAACGATGCGGGCTATTTCGGCAACGATCTCCGCATTACAGCCATGAGTCTTCTCTCGATCAGAGAACTCTCTATTTTGCCAGTAAAACGCAGTGCGGTTTTGCTGCCGGGGAGTAAAGGTGGCCTGTATGTTGAAGGCTTCGCCGTCAGTGCCGCGACACAGCATCCAGATCTGGCTTATGCGCTGGCAAAATTCCTGACGTTTCAGGGTGAACTTGCCGTCAACAAAGCAGCCACCTCCGCCCGCAAAAGCCTATATAACTATCAAGGGCAAGGCTCACGAATCGGAGTTGCGGCTGACTATCAAGCGCTGTATGAGCAGGGCCTTGCCAATGGCCTGAGCTTCGCTGACTTGAGGTTTATGACCTACATCAACAACGCCTCATTCAACATTTCGAGCAGTGCCTCCGTGCAAAGCGTGCTTCAAACTGCCGAAGTGCAAGCCGTGAGCGATCTTAAAGCGGCTGATGACAAAAAAGGTAAACTAGCCTTGAATATCGTCGAGCCGACAATCGCCGCACCGCCTCCCGGCAAGATCGCGCTTAAGTTCGATGTTTCTTCGATCAGTGATCCACTGCCAACACAAGATCGGTGGGATAGAGTTCTGCAAGACTTCGCCGCCAGCGATCCACAGGTCGGGCAAGTGAAACTAATGGTCAGTCAGGATACAGCAACCCAAGCCGCCGCTAATGCCGACTGTTTCTATCTGCCCAATAATGCGGTACAGGAGATCAACACGAGTTCGCTGGTCAGCCTCGATCCTTTTCTGGATGCAGATAAGTCCTTCGACAAAGCCGATATGCTTGGTAATGTCATGGCAACCGTTCAGAAGGAGGGCAAAACGTGGGCGCTGCCTCTGACTATTGAGCCAACTGTCCTGCGCTACGACAGCACCAAGTTTGCACAGGCCAATCTGCCCGATCCAGCAAATACTTGGACAATCGATGCTTTTGCCGATGCACTCAAAGCGCTCAAACCCGACAAGCAAAGCCCAACCCCGTTTGCAGCGCGGGACGATGGAACCTATCTGCTAGCGCTGATTGCAGGCTACGGTGGTCTCCCGATTGACTACCGGACTACGCCAGAAACCATTCACTTCACCGATCCTGCCACCGTAAACGCTATCCGACAGGTACTTGATCTGGCGAAGGGTGGCTATATCGATTACGCGGCAATGGGTAATCTGTTTGTGGGTGGGGGCGACGGCCCCACTGACAAGACTGCTATTTATCCCACACGGCTGCACAATCAAGACCGAGCAGAAATGGGTAAGAAGGGGCCGCTTAACAACGATACCTACAAAATAACACTGTTCCCCAGAGGCACCCAATATAACGTTATCGCTTATGATCTGGGAACCGCTTATATCAGCGCCCACGCCCAAAATCCCGAAGCGTGCTACCGTCTGATCAGTACACTTGCCCAACACCCAGAATTATTCTCGGAAATGCCAGCCCGTCATGCCCAGCTTACCAATTCAGCGCTGAACGTAATCACAAACCCCGATACGGTGGCGCTGTATGATCAGATTGATACGCTGCTCAAATCACCGAACACGCTTGCAATTCCGACCATGAATTACGCCAGTGGTACTGTGTCGATGGCGATCCTTCAGAATTGGCTCTTTGAAGCGTTCGATGGTTATGTGTTAAATGGCAAAGATCTCCAGCCTGCATTGCAGGATGCAGAAGGTTACGCCAAAGCCTATCAGGGTTGTGTGGCAAACTTGCCAGCCTTGAACATCGGCGATGCCAACACCAACCTTGACAACGCTAAACCCTATATCAACTGCATTGCCACGGTCGATCCCCGGCTCAAGCCCATGTTGGATAGCATCACGGGCCAACATTAGCTGTAAGCTGAGTCGCCTTAGCCACAGCCAAACTAGTTCAATTTGATGGCTTGTGGCTAAGCGATATGGCGTTCAGCCTGTGTGCTTTTTATCTCAGGTAGCGACGCGCTATCGCTCGATGGTACCGCCAACCGGAAGCCGAAAGTGCTGCCTTGCCCCAACTGGCTCGTCACCCAAACTTGACCCCGATGCTGCTCGATAATGGAGCGCGTAATGGCTAGCCCAAGCCCTGTTCCTTCAATTTGTTTGGTGTGTTCTGCGTAAACGCGGTAAAACTTGTCGAAAATGTAAGGCAAATCTTTAGCTGCAATACCGTATCCACTGTCTGTTATGGTAAGCTCGACGCTCGCGTTAACGTGTTGCAGTGCAAGTGTAACCTGCCCGTTATCGGGCGTGTACTTGATTGCATTGCTGACAAAATTTGCAATCACCTGTTTGAGCCGGGGTGCATCACCATTGACTGCAGGCAGTACGTCAGGCGCGACAAATTCAAAGGCCAAATGTTTAGCCTCAACAAGCGAATTCTGTTCGTCTATTACTTCTTGGGCAATTTGCTTGAGATCGCAGGGCAGACTGAGCAAACCCATCCCTGCTTCGATCCTCCCCAAATCAAGCAGATCATTTATCAATGACAGCATTCGATCCGAGGCACGCTCAATGCGATCTAGTGTTTCGGCCTGTTTGGCATTAAGTGGCGCGGATTTGCTCAATACAGCAGCAGACAGTTTGATAATCGAGATAGGATTTTTTAGATCATGCGAGACGGTGGCAACAAAGTCAGTTTTCATCTGGTCAAGCGATTTAAGCGTTGTTACATCGTGAAACACGGCAACATAACCCAGCACTTCACCGAAATTTGAAGTTACAGGTGTGATATTGAGGTGAAACGTTCGATCTTCGGAGAGGGACAATTCGGCATCCCGGACTGCACTGCCCTGTAAAACTTGCTCAAACAGTTCGATCAATTTTGCGTTAGTGACTACTGCTGCTAGTTCAGCCCCAAGCAGACTATCGAGATCAATCCCCAGCAGTTCTGCAACAGGCGGGTTAGCGACTGCCACGTTTAACGCACTATTGACGACCAATACACCATCCGTTGTGCTTTGGAGAATGGCAACGAGCATACTGCGCTCCTCGTCGATCTGAGCATATAAGCGTGCGGCTTCCAGTGCTGTCGATAGTTGCAGGGCCAACACCAGCCCAATCCGCAAGTCATCAGCCTGATAAGTGTCGGAGCGTTTTGAGATGAAATTGAGCGTGCCAAATCGATGATCTGCAATCCGCAGCGGCAGCACCATCTCGCTGCGAAACCCTTCCTGCGCTAACGCGAGTTCCAAACGGGGACTCGCCTGCGGGTGGAGCGCCAAATCGGCAGTAATGATCGCCCGGTCAACCGAAAGCGCCACACC
>JBDTVG010000126.1:0-31400 GCA_040007395.1 Chloroflexota bacterium | reverse complement strand
GTATTCAGTTCCTCCTTCGGTTGAAGCCATATTGCGGCAGGCTAGTTTCAGTGCAACATCGGGACGGTTCGTAATGATCGCGTCTACACCAAGATCGCGCAATTCTATGATACGTTCGGGATCGTCTACCGTCCAAGTGTTCACGCGATACCCCTGCGACTGCTGGGCCGCCATATAAGCAGAGTCAATCATGGCATGATAGGGATGCTGTGCTTCATAGGACAGTCCAACCATTAGCCAGCCTTCGCGTAGATAGAACGGCTCTTGGGGTGAAAACAGGTAGCCAACAGGAATGTCGGGAGCGATGGCGCGAAATAGTCGCAGCGACAGCGGATTGAACGACGAAATGATCACGCGCTGCATAGCATTGTGGCGGCGCAACGTATCCATAACCGCCCGTTCCAATCCATCGGTGAACCAGCGGCTGGTCTTCAATTCGATGTTCACCACCAGATCCGGACCAATCGTTTCAAGGGCTTCATCTAATGTAGGGATCTGTTCGCCCTTGAAGCGTGGCAAAAACTTACCGCCCGCATCCAGTGCTTTGATTGCAGCAAGATCAAGTGACCGGACTGGCCCAGTGCCGTTAGTCGTTCTATCCAGCATCAGATCGTGGAAAACTACCGGAACCCCATCACGGGTTAACGAGGTATCCAGTTCAACGCCGTCCGCACCCATTTGGCGGGCAAGCGCAAAAGCCGCCAATGTATTCTGCGGGGCATCATAGCTTGCCCCGCGATGTGCCAACACAAGCGGCTTATGTGTATAGATTGCTTCCAGACGATCCCGTATTGCTACCGTACTCATGGAATTACGAGCGGTTGCCCGACGTAGATCGCATTCAGATTGAGAATACCGTTGGCACGGGCAATCGACCACGCATTGCGCCCGGTACGTGCTGCAATGCCAAACAGGTTATCTCCCGGCTGCACGATATAGATCTTGCCGGATGGAGCCGGAACAGGACGAATGATGGGGCGCGGGAAAACGCTAGTTGTTGTCCGAGGAATGGTTAGCACTTGCCCGACATACAGCAAATCTGGGTTGGGCAGGAAATTTGCGGACAGGATTGCTTGAGGGGTTGTATTGAAGGTTGCCGCAATCGAGGTGAGAAAATCGCCGGGACGGACAGTGTACGATTTGTAGGTGGTCACGGTTGTGACAGTGGTTCCGCCGGGATAGACAACGGCGGGTGGTGTATAGATGGGTGTAGTATAAACGGGTAATGGGTTAATGATCGGCCCACCAATGCCATACTGCCCACTTGTAGAGCCAGTTGGCAAGGTCTGAGTCGTGCCGATTGGCAACTGAGCCGGCAAAGTCATGACTTGCCCGACATAGACACTATTCACATCATAGACACGGTTGACCGTTGCCAGTAAGCTGATACTTACGTTAAAGCGTGCAGCAATGCTGAACAGTGAGTCGCCCGGTTGTACCACGTAAGTCCCGCCTTGCGCGTGCGCGGTGTTCGCGGAAAAGGCAAACGTCACTATCAGGGCAATTGCCGTGATAAAGAGCGAAAACTTACGCATCCCTATACCCCCTATAAGTGCCACTAAATTTGCCCCATTATAAGCTACATCTGCAATCCGCGCACAATATCAAACACGATGTGCAAAATCAGTGCAATCTTTTAATTTACCTCACCTCCAGTTCCTCTGGGAAAACGGGATGAGGGGCCACTGCACGGATAGTTGGAAAAAATGCAAAATACGACTAGCTACCCGACAGTAGATTGGACGAAATAAAATGAACGGCGGACAGGTCGAAAACAGGCAGAAAATCAACAAGGAACGCCTCTCCCCAAGTGATAGCCTGTTCAATGACTTCCAGCCCGATGCGAAACAGACTTAAATCACGACGGTCAGTGCGGTCAACTTGGGAGGAACGGCCTTGAATGAGGGCTTGTGCGCCTTCGGTGACGAGCCACACATACAATAAGACAACGGCTAGGATTAGGCGGGACAAATGGAGTAAACAGCGCAGATGAGAACGCTCTAGGTCGAAGCCATGCCCTTTGAGGTCGCCAAACATCTGTTCAATCCACATGCGGCGGGAATACAGGCGCAAGACGGCGGGTGGATGAGTCAAATTGGTTGCCAGTAACCAAGGGCGCTTTTCGCCGCGTTGCCAGTATAACAGCAGGTTCGTGGGATAGGGCTGGCTTGGGTTAAGACCACGGAGGGCATCCACAACCAGTCACCGACCGTAGTTAACAGTCGACCCTTTGAAAGCGCACGGCACCTTGTCGCTCGACTGTGCGCTACGCCAGGTAAGATACCTCAACAACTTGATTGAGCAAGATCATCGCTTTATCAAACGGCGCACTAGGCCGGGCCTGGGTTTCTTTGCCTTCGACACGGCACAGCGGACGTTAAGCGGGTATGAGACGTTGAACATGATTAGGAAGGGGCGGGTTAAAGGAGTAGACAAAGGCGACCTGCTTGCGCAGGTTCGCCTGATTGAGCGCTTGTTTGGAGCAACCGCCTAAAGTTCCTCGCTCCTGACCCTCTCTGACTCTTTTTCCAGATCCATTCAATTCTTGCGACAGAATCCCTTTCCAACTGCAATGGGGGAACATGCTCGTCTGCAATCCGTCAACGTCCCATCCAGCCACCGTCTACCGTCAGGATCGTGCCAGTAACATAGTTCGACGCATTGGAGGCCAGAAACACAATCGGCCCCTTAAAGTCGTCGGGTTCACCCCAGCGCCCCGCCGGGATTCGCTCAAGTATAGTTTTGGATCGGACCGGATCATTACGCAGAGCTTCGGTATTATCAGTATTTACATACCCGGGCGCGATTGCGTTAACCTGCACATTGTGTGGTGCCCATTCGTTGGCAAGCTCCTTCGTTAATTGTCCTATTCCGCCTTTACTCGCTGCATACCCCGGCACGTTAATTCCGCCCTGGAATGTAAGCAGTGAGGCAGTGAAGATAATCTTGCCGCGTTTGCGCTCGACCATCCGTTTCCCGATCTCGCGGCTCAGGATGAACTGGGCGTTCAGATTTACCTCGATCACCTTATCCCAGTAATCATCGGGATGTTCGGCAGCGGGTTTTCGCAGGATTATTCCGGCGTTGTTAACGAGGATGTCGATCACGGGAAAATCGGCGCTGATCTGCTGGATAAACGCGTACAGTAGCGCACGATCGGCAAAATCGCACGCATAGCCTGCAAAGGTTCGGCCTGCCGCGCGTATGTCGGCTTCGACAGCGCTGCCATTTGCCTCTAGTGACGTGCTCACCCCGATGATGTTGGCACCCGCTTCGGCCAACGCGACCGCCATCGCGCGGCCCATTCCCCGTCGTGCACCAGTGACCAAGGCGGTTTTCCCATCGAGCCGAAAGAGGTCTGCAACGTTGGTCATGCCGGATCAACCTCGATCAGAATTTTCATCACGTCGCCGCCTTTTTCGAGAATTTCGAGCGCTTCCTGCAACTGCTCAACCGGGCGTACTTGGGTGATGATGCGGTCAAGTGCGAGTTTCCCGGAACCAGCCAGTTCAATCGCGCGGTCAAAGTCCTGATGCTCATAGACCCGCGCTCCCTGCAAATTCAGTTCGCGCCAGAAGAAACGAAAGAGGTCAACGGGAGCCGGTGCGGTGGCGATCCCGACAATGACAATGCGCCCACGAATACGCGGCAGTTTGGTCATCATTTCAGCGCCAGCAGCGGTTCCGGTCACCTCGAACACGATGTCTACTCCCCGGTCGGCAGTCTTGGTCATGACATAGTTAGTCAGGTCGGTTTCCAGTGGATTTACAGCATCCATACCCAGCGAGCGGGCGAAATCGAGGCGGTACGGATTGATTTCTGACACCATCACTTCGGCACCGACGGATTGTGCAACCATACCAATAAGCGTACCAATTGGCCCCCCGCCCAGAATTGCCACCCTTTCGCCCGCTTTGACCTGACCCATGCGTACATCATGACAAGCCACGGCGAGCGGTTCGACCAAGGCCCCATACTTAAGCGGTAGCGCTGGCGGCAGACGGTGCAGTGTATAGGCTGGCACTGTCCAGTAGCTTTGGAACCCGCCGGGAGTATCGATCCCCATAAATTTCAGATGCTCACAGATATGACTGTAATCGGTGTCGCGTTCAAGGCAGCGATCTGTATCGAGTGGCATCACGGCAACTGGATCGCCAATGTTAATGCCTTCCACACCATCGCCCAGCGCAGTAACCACGCCCGAAATCTCGTGCCCAATTACCTGTGGCATCGAGATGCGCCGATCCATATTGCCATGATAGATGTGGAGATCGGTTCCACAGATGCCGCCATACGCTACACGAATCTGCGCTTCGCCAGCGCGAGGCGGCACCGCCGTGCCTTCCCCAAATGAAAATCGACGATTGCCTTCATAAAATGCAGCTTTAGTCATTGTTTGTACTGTACCTTTACCCAGCGAACATAAAATCGGCACGTGCCGTTTCAGATAGGCTCAGACCATGTCCCGGAATGTCAGGCGCGATTGCATATCCGTTCTCAAACCTAACAGGATTGGCAACTAACACATCCCAACCGATCTGCGAATTCTCTAGCCACTCGACCTCCGGCAAGGCCGTCGCCAAATGAACTCCGATTTCACAAGGGGTGTTGCCAAGCGAGATGGGTATACCGTACTCGGAGGCCAGCCACGCAACGTGCATAACGTCGCTCAGACGACCATGTACATTGAGGACATCTACTGCGCGACGTTCTAGCAATTGGCGTTTGCCTCGCAAATCAAGGTATTCGCCCGTGTTGACGAATGCAAAAGGCGCTTCGGCGCTTATACGCGCCAACCCGTCGAAATCATCACGCAGGCAGGGGTCTTCAACCCAGTAGATGTTGATACCGGCATCACGGTAAGCGTGCAGAGCACGGACTGCCTCTTTCGGTGACCATGCTTCATTAGCATCTATCATCAGTGTGGCATCGGGGCCAACCACCGATAGTACTTCGCGCAAACGGGTCACATCCCACGCCAGATCAGGATGCCCTACTTTGACTTTGAAAGCTGTATACCCCTGCTTTACGGCCTCAGTATAGAAATCGTATAGTTGTGTGCTTGTCAAATGGAAGTCGAGACCGCTGGCATAGGCCCTAACCCGGTTGTTAGTCCCCCCTAACAGCCGATAGAGCGATAAATTAACTTCTTTGCCGTACAAATCCCATAACGCCTGATTGATTGCTTCTTCGAACAGGAGGGTGCGGTTATTGCCGCCGCGCGGGCGGGTCAGGCGATTGAGCAGTGGATGTATGGATTGATCCTTCAGTGCGTGCCAATTTTCAGTCTCGAAGATACGTTCCATTTCGGCCTGAGGGGGAAGGGAAAATCGGTTTAGAAGCCCCAGCCCTACCTGCCCATCTTGTGTACGCAGTTCCAACGCAGCGATGAAGATTGTGTCAAAGCGCACTTGTGAATCTCCGATGATCCGTCGAAGCGGTAACCGGAATCGTGTTAGTTGGTAGCTGCTCAGCGTTGCTGACATGAATTTTCTCCTAACAGGTGTCGATCTGATTGAAGTCCGGCCTATAGGCAGAAGTGGGCGAATTAAGGGGTTCCACCCCAGTGTGTGATGGGTTCAGCCGCGCAGTGCTCCCGAAAGGATTCCCTGTGTCAGCACGCGTTGGAAGATAAAGAAAATCACAATTGTAGGCAGGGTCGCTAGGGCGATTCCCGCGAACAACGGCCCATATGGGGTAGCCTGTTCATTGCGTGTGGCGAGCAGTGTGAGCGCTACAGTGGCCGTCCGTACCTGATCTCTTTGCAAGATGAGCAGACTGAACAGGAAATCGTTCCAGACCGTAATGAATTGTAGAATACCAATGACGACCAGTCCCGGCCTGACGAGCGGCAGAACGATACGCCGGTAAAGGCCAAACATGCCACAGCCATCGATAGTGGCAGCATCCAATAGTTCATCTGGAACTCCGGCGCGGATGTACTGGCGCATTAGGAAGATGTTGAGCGCCGGGGCCAGCCAGGGAACAATCAGCGGCAAGAATGTGTTGACCCAACCGAGCTTCACCATCATCAAATACCAGGGAATGATGATCGTCACTCCGCCGGGCAGTGTTGCGGTGATTAGCACAAAGACAAAGAGGGCATCTCGACCCGGAAAGTGCCGTTTGGCGAACACGTAGCCGATCAAAGAGGAAAAGAACAGAACGCCCAGCGTATTTGCGATCGAGATAACAGCACTGTTTCGCATGTACGTCAGAAATGGAAAGCGTTGAAACAAATCGCTGTAGTTTTGCCAAAAAAGCTGCTGCGGTACAAAATGTGGTGTCAATGAGAAGATTTCGCCCGGTGCCATTAGCGAGCCAGAAAACATGAAGAAAAATGGGGCAAGCGCTATGATGCACAGCACAATCAGCATCGCATAGAGTAGGACACGCAGGCCAACCCGTGTCAGATAGGCTTGCCAGTTTTCACCATATGCGTCTGGGAGTGAACTCGGTTTCATGGTTGCCATGTTGTGTCTCCCTGTCAATTATCTTTGTTGCGTGTGATAGCATATTGCACGATAGAGACCGCCACAATTGCTAGACTGAGCAGGAAACTAAATGCCGCCGCGTCACCATAGCGTTTGCCGGCGCTGAATCCGATCTGGTAAATGTGCAGGGCGGGCGTCACCGCATTATCATCCGGTCCACGTCCTCCTTGGTACAGAGCGTAAGGTTCGCTGAACAATCGCATTACACTAATCGTCGAACTTATCAGCAAAAAGACCATGACCGGGCGCATCAGAGGCAGAGTGACTTGCAAGAAAATTTGAAGTTCATTCGCGCCATCTATTCGTGCAGCCTCGAATATTTCGGAGTCAAGCGATTGGAGGCCGCCCAGCACGATCAACGTGTAGTAGCCCATCCCTCCCCAAATGCTCAGGACAATTATCGGAAGATAAGCCCAACTTGCCTCCTTCATCCATGGATAGGGGCCAAGTCCGACAACTGACAACGCGTTGTTGAGCCAGCCGAATTCGCCTCCGAAAATGAAACGGAAAACAATGCCCATGATTACCAGTGATGTCACTACCGGGATGAACAAGATCGTCCGGAATGCGCCCCGAAACTTCAAAAATCGCAGGTTCAGCACGATGCCCAGTAGGAGCGGCAGCAGTAAGCCCAACGGCACCAGCACAAGCAGCAGAAAGACAGTGTTCGAGATAACCTTGAGGGTCAGCGGATCGTTTATCAGAAAGTGGTAATTCTCTAACCCGACCCAGTGTGCTTCGCCAATCCCATCCCAGCTCTGGAAGCTCAGTACAAACGACCAGCCAATCGGATAGGCAAAGAAGATGGCGAATAGGATAAAAAACGGCGAAATGCACAGATATTCACGCCAGTATTTGAGTAGACTACGCGGGCCAGACCGGGACACTGGGCGGACACGTATTTGAGGGGGGGCGTTTATTTGACTATTTTCCACAGTACTTCTGAATCTCACTTAAATAACTGTATGCTACGAACTTGACCAAGATTATCGGAGAGACACACAATAATAGATAGCCGAGGGTAACAAATGCGGTTGACCCCCTTCAACCCTCAAGGCGAAGGGGGCCAATAAGGACTATATTCTACGATTGGTAGCGATCATTGAGTTTGCGAACGGTATCGCCGATAGCCTTCATGCCTTCTTCGACCCCTACTTTTCCTTTCAGGATGTCTGGCATTTTGGCATCGACTTCGCCCATCGCTTCACCATATATAGGCAGCTTGTACCAGTGTGCAGGATACTGCTTGATCGCCTCTGCCCATACCTTGTTATACAACTGATCGCCGAAGATAGGTGCCTTAAGCGACTGAAATTCGTCACCTTTCAGGTAGGGTAGATAGGATGGCGTATTTCCGAATTTGGCGATGGCGCTAGAGCCTTCCATCGTCATATGCGCGAATTCCATAAACTCCGTGACTTCGGTGGGGTGCTGAGTGTATTTGGTAGAAGTTGTATTTGCCCCACCGAAGTTGGCCGTGCGAATGCCATCCTTCATAGCGCGTGGCAGCAGTGCGATTCGCCACTTTCCGAGTCCCTCTTCCGGAGTTGTTACTGCCGCTCCAATGCCAAACTGGCGGAACCAGTCCTGCATGGGGAACGCCGCGACCTTTCCTGCTTTGCAGGCGGTCAGGAACGTTTCGTTGAACATACCGTCGTTGATCGCGATACCCGCATCGTAGAATTTCTTTACGAGCTGCATTGCGGCAATGCCCTTGTCGTCGTCCATCATTACCTTTGTGCCATCTGCAGAGCTGATGGAGCCATCGAGCTGAGCTAGGATGAACGACCAGAGAACCGAGGAATTTTGGCTGCCATCGGTTGCCAAGAACAGGGAATAAGCGCCGGTATTTTTCTTTATTTTCTGCGCCACCTCGATGAAATCATCCCATGTCCAGTCGTCGGGCATGGTCACGCCGGCCTTTTCCCAGATGTCTGGGCGATAAAACAGCCCGGTCATTGAAACGGCTCCTGGAACGGAGGCGTATTTCCCTGTCGATGGGATAAAGCATTCGGCGAGCTTTCCGTCGGGGAATTCGCCCTTGTGTTTTTCCATTAACGCCGTGCAATCGAACAGGGCACCGGTTTTTCCAAGTTGCTGCACTTCGAACGGCTCGGGCCATAAGATATCGGGCACATCGCCGGGCGCAGTGTCCCCTGCCGCAAGGGTAGTACGGAACACGTTCATGTCGTTGTTGCCCATCAGGTTGAGCTTAATATTTGGATATTTAGCCTCAAACAGCGGCTTCACATTGTCAAATGGATGATTCCCATGGATGAATACATTCAATGTGACGGTATCTGTTTGCGATTGCAGCCGATTGTGTACCACACCTCTGACGAGTGCTGAACGGCTAGCAGGCAAGAGCATACCACCCGCGCCAACCGCGCTCAGACGAAGAAAATCACGACGAGAGAATTTTGAGTTAGACATAAGTAAATCCTTTCCTATTGAACTTATTATATTTTCAAGGCGAGCGACATTCGCAAATTGCTGATGGTAAAATCTCAGTTCATTTTAATGGGCCGCCTGAATAAATGTTGTTACTGTCAATAATTGGAGTGGGTAGCTGACCGCACCCAAACTGGCTATACTGTCACATCAACCGTTGAATTTTACGATTCATCAGGCAACCCCACCTACTAAAATAACGGGCTGGATTTGTGTTCAGACGATACATCGAGCACAATGCTAATTATGTTTAAGATATAGTTAACCCACATGCCATAACTGTGCCATTTGTGTGCCGAATTAGATTTTTATGGGGCTGGTAGATGACTATTAAAAGCGATTTATCTGAGCAGGCGTTTCAGCAGCAACTTCAAGAATGTTTGCAGCATCTCTACGATTATTCTTTCCTAGAGTCGCACAATTTGGCGCATATTCTTCCCGGTGATTCGGTCGAGGGCGACCGCGTTGAGGTGCTGCGCGAACTAATTTTGCAAGGTATCGAGCGCCTTCGACCGGGGCCTAGTACTCCGTTCCACTCCAAGGCGGCACGCAGCTATAACATCCTTAATCTGCGCTATGTGTTGCAACAGGAAGTGCTCGACGTGGCACAGCAGTTGGCGCTCAGCTATCGCCAGTTTTACCGGGACCACAGCAAGGCCATGCATACGTTCAGCCGTGTGCTGTGGAACTTTCCGGCTGGCAGTGCGCCGTCCGAAAGCAAAGTCGCCGTGTCTGGAACGATCTCGCTGGAAAGTGAAGTTCAGCGCTCACATGGCAAAGCCATCCAGACTCGCATCGACCTGAATCATCTTCTGACCGCCGTTGTAAGCGATTCGCAAGCGCTAGGTACACATTGCCACGTCAGTATTGAATGCGCCGCGACACGGCACCCCATCTGGCTTGAAATTGACCGCACACTGATGCGTCAGGCGCTGTTTTGCATTATCTCCGCTGTGCTGGAAGCGGCATCCCCGGGTTCAACGCTTCAGCTCAACGCTGAAGCCGCCAATGATTTTCATCGGATTATCTTCGAGATGAATGATCCAGTACTCGATGGGAATATGCTGCGGGCCAGATTAGAGAGTCAGGATACGCTTATAATGTTAGTCCGGACACTGAAAGCCCATATGGCCTATGGGGACGAATCCGGCAGTGTGCGCATAGCGCTGAAAATACCCTCCAATCTTTCAGCGCTCCTGATCATCGACGATAACCCCGATCTGGTCGAGTTATTTCGGCGCTATCTTCACGATCAATCCTACGCGCTGTATACCGCTGAAGACGCGAGTGTCGCCATTCCCGCAGCTCGCACGCTCCATCCTAAACTGATCATCCTGGACATTATGCTGCCTGGTCAAGATGGCCTTGAGATCCTTCAAAATCTCAAGACGCACATCAGTACCCGCGACATCCCGATTCTCATTTGCTCGGTACTCGAAGCGCGAAGTTTAGCCATTTCATTGGGCGCTGATGATTTCATCCGAAAGCCTCCGGGTAAGGTGGATTTTTTTCAGGTGCTTGCGCAATGGCGGGTTTGAGTGTGCCGACGATCGCCTCAACGCACTGGACCAATTCGATTGGCTCAAAACCTTCATGCTTCGTGACAGTCAAGAGGCCATGTGCCATCTTTTGAATGGCATCCGACGCGCCGAACGCAGATGCCAACACGATAGGAATCTTCGCCAGAAGCGGATCTTGCTTGATTTGCTCGACGACAGACAGCCCCCGCATATCGGGCAGTATAACATCAAGGATGAGCACGTCTGGGCGCTGATTGGCCATCAATCGCAGACATTCGAATCCAGAATAGGCTTTACGTACTTGGCAAGGCTCTGGTAGCCGCTGAAGCATTCGTGTGAACAGGCGCACTATGTCCGGCTCGTCATCAACGATTAGAACATTCCGGATCGGAACCGCCAGTTTGTCGAGCGCAGCACAAAGTGCCTCAAATGTAACAGGCTTCACCAGAAAGTCGCTGATTCCATAGTGTTGCATGGCGCGCTTACCGCTTGGCATTGGACACGTGATGATGGGAATTAGAGAATATCCAAGTGCCAACTTTGCCTGTGAAGCTAGATCAGTGTCAACGATGAGCGCGGTCGGTTCAATGGCCCTCACTAAATGCGCCACTTGCTCCACACTGCTAGCTCCTATTGCCGAATGATGCCCCGAATAGCGCTCAAATAGCCGGGTCACAGCCGGGTCCTCATCGAAAACCACATAGTAACGACCCTTGTCATGTTCATCTTCACTAGCCCGCGTCTGGAATGGATCCCAGTCCTGGAAGGTGTGCTTCAACGGCAGCGCAAGCGTAAATGTGGTCCCCTGGCCTGGAATTCCAGCGCTTTCTACCGTTAAATGACCGCCGTGCATCACCGCAAACTGTCGGCTCAGCGTCAAACCGAGGCCCGATCCGCCGAGCCTTCGCGTCAGCGATGCGTCGAGCTGCTGAAACTCGTCGAAAGCACGGGCCAAATCCTCAGGCTTTATTCCAACCCCCGAATCCACCACACTGATCGCCACCACTGAATCCTGTCGTTCGGCGCGCAACGTGATCCCGCCCGTATCCGTGAACCGGATGGCATTCCCCAGCAGGTTGATAATCACCTGCCGAATCCTGAGCTTGTCAAGCGAAAGTATAGGCAAATCATCGGGTACGATGACATGAAAGGCCAGACCCCGATTTTGGATCTCATCACGTACCAGATCTGCGGCCTCGTGAACGATTTGACCGGGTGCCACCTCTTCCCTGAAGATCGCCATGTGTCCTGCTTCAATCTGGGAAATATCCAAGACATCATTGATCAATCCCTGCAAATGACGCGCATTCTGGTAGATCGTGTTCAGATCCGACCAATAAGCCGATGGCAGCGGCGTGCCATACGACTGAGGCGATTTAACAATTGAGTCACTGAAGCCAACAATGAGATTGAGCGGTGTGCGTAATTCATGGCTTACGGTCGCTGCAAACTGTGCTTTCATCCGGCGTGCATCTTCGGCTGCCAGCCACGCATGATGCACCTGACTATTTGCGCGTTCCAGTTCCTCTTTGGTCTGCTTCAAGTCTTTCGTTAAACGCATCAACTCTTGCCGGTGCTCTCGCGCCTCGTGCATCTGCCGCATCGCATAATCCTGCTGGAGCCAGGCAATATCAAGCGCTTGGTAAAGGCTCTGATGCGCTGCCAGACTTGTGAACAGACCGAACCACAGAAACAGAATCGGAAAAAAAACGCTGTTTGCAACTGCTGTGTCAATGGGTGTACTGAGCAGAAAGCCTGTTGTTACAAGCGCGAGCAGGATCGCCGCCCGTCGCCTGATCAGTACGCTCGCCACAACGATGATCAGGCTGAAAAGGAACGGCACAAAAATCAGGCCAAACTGTTGGGTGGCAACGACATTGCTCACCCACAACCCCAGTATCAGTGTACGGGCCGCCCACCTAAATTGCTCTTTGCGCAGCGCGTAACTGAGGGCACACACGATTTCTACGGTCGCACATAGGACGAGCGCCGCCCCCGGCGGATATCCGATTACAAGATAACTCATCGCTAGCAGGCACCACACACCACCGCCGATGAGTAGAATGACGATTTCCAACGTGCTGATTCGAAGCTCGTTCAGCGTGTCATCACGCTCCACAGCAGCCTTGCGCTCGAGAATCATGACAGCCTCCTCAAAACTCTCACCCGGTAGTGAAATGACCGATCACATCACCGGGCGGCTCGAATCTAATTCCCGGAGTGGTCGGTTATACGATTACGCAGTTCGCAATGGGCGATCCAAGCTCCTTGATCGCTTTCCAAAGAATATTTAAGCGTTGGTTCCTCACCTAACGGAACCGCAATTGAGTTGATAAATGATCTGCGCTTATAGAAATATTCAGCCCCGATATATTATATGGCGATTCTAAGCTAATACCTTCCTTGTCAACTGCCCATTCGCCTCGAATATATCATGTTTTAGGGCATTTAAGTGGACAGCGGTGCTCAATGCCACCTGTGGGGGGTCACTTAATCGGTCCGCGTTGATTTCCCCGCGAGGCCGCTATCATTTCCTCTCGAACTGAACCTATAACTCATCCCTAAAAGGATCCTCGCCTGGTGCTATCCAACTTCTTGAGTCGGGTCATGATAATCGTTCAGCTTATCGTCAAATGGGTTGAAGAAAGGGTGAAAGGCTGGACGAAACCGGCGACAAAGCGCTTGATCGGCGGTACCGCGGCAGATTTGGTAAAGAGCAAGCCAGAGTTGATTGTCGAATATGCCTTTTTGCGGCAACAACTGATCGTGCTCAAGCGACAAGTCGCGCAACCCAAGCGCACAGCGCAGGATCGGGGACGACTGGTCGCGCTGGCGCGGCTGGAAGAACGCCTTGCTAATTGTGAAACCCAAGACCTTGTTAAAGTGGCATGGTCAGGGGTTCAAGCTCTTTTGGCGGCACAAGTCGAACGGCGAGGCACGCCAGCCGAGAATTTCGAAAGAAACCATTGCCTTGATCAAACAGATCGCCGTTGAAAATCGACGCTGGGGTATCAAGCGCATTCGCGGCGAACTGCTGAAACTGGAAATTCTGGTGAACAAAGGGACTATTCGACACTATATGTGGTCCGCTCGGCGGGAATTCCCACCGCCCCATCACGGCCAGACGTGGGCCACTTTTTTGGTCAATCATGCCTCAGACACTTGGGCTTGCGATTTTGTCCAGACTTACGACGTATGCTTCCGATCCATTTTCCTGTTTTTCATCATTGAGCATGGCTCACGTCGGGTGGTTAGCGTCGGCATCACGCGCTCCCCGAACGATGTTTGGCTCGCTCAACAGATGCGTGAAGCCACGCCATTCGGTGTGGGACTGTGGTTTCTGATCGGCGACAATGCTGCCAACTATGGAACGCTTTTTGAACATGCTGTGGCAGGAGCCGCCATTGAACTCATCTACACGCCGCCCTACGCTCCCAAAGCGAATGCCCTCTGTGAACGATTTGTTGGTAGCGTGCGACGCGAGTGTTTAGACTTCGCACTTCGCACTGATCTTGAGCGAAGCCTAGGCCCGTCGTGTCGTGCGAGAGTACGTGACCTTCTTCAATCTTGCCCGTCCGCATCAAGGCATCGATCAACAGATCCCGGTGCCCGCAAAGGTGACTCCACTGCCAACGCGAACCGGAAAGTCATTGGCCTACCGATTCTACATGGCTTGCATCCTGACTATCGCTGGGCGGCGTAGCGGAAAAACCCCGATCGGATACTTTATCTGACCCCCACAGGTCCCTTTAAATCCCGCATCCCCGGTGTTGAATACCTTGCACCCCTTTCGCACATTGCCGGTTTTGGGAGGGCTTCATCCTATTTACCGCCGAGTGCCATGAGCAGCCAAAAAACGACCTTTAGTGTACTTTTTAGCCAGCACCACGGGATCGAAGAGACACTATTGGAGGCGTAATCCACGACTATTATCGCGTAGCCTGACTGCCTTGCCCCTTGCGGTATTGGATTTCTTGCTACTACAGGGTTAGGCGCTACTGTCTCGTTCTGAAGCTTTTACAATTTGTCTCAGTGTATCTATTGCTGCCTTTATATCGAGTTGGTTCGCTGCAAAAGCTTCTTGAAGTAAATTCTCCGGCACAAATGTGTCATACTTATCTTTTTCTAGGCTTTCACGAGGCAGCGTTGCAATCAGACTATTCGCTGGCGGTGGATGAAGCACAATCTGCTCCAGCGCTTGGCGTACCTCCTTGATTGCCACTCCTGGCATGGTGATTTCCAAATAGAAGGGAAGACCACTATCGCTGACGTTGATCCCCTGCTGTTTCAGCAGCATTATCACGGCTTCAAGCGTTCGCGTACCTTCCCAGGGCAGTATCAGGTAACGATTGTCGTCAAGCAGCAAAAGTTGTTTACCCATGAGATCATGCTGGCGTGCTATCCGTCTTGCTTCGGCAAGCCGTTTCTTGGCTTGTTCCTGTAAATAACCATACTCAGTATCTTCTTGTAGTACTTGGCGAATACGTTGCAAAATGCGACGATGTAGTTGTTTCACACTGCCAAGCCAGAGTGCGTTTGCTTTTCCTTCGGCCTGTTCGACTGAGATAACTTGCCTTTTGGAATCAATATCAAGCACTTTCCAAGTTCGACCCGCCAGCGCAAATCGATCCCCTTGTTTGGGTGCTGTTTGAACAGTACCGACTTCCCCCGATCCATCACGGACATGATAGGCTACTTCATCCTTGAACGTAGCATAAAAGTGATAGTCGTTAACAATTTTTTCTCCTGCTAACCCAATAATTAATCCACCAGTTTCCATACGTTCCAAATGCCTGATTTCCAACAGATGTCGAAGCAATAGGCGATATTGTTCCTCGGTAACATTGGCAAAAGGCGCTAAGGTAAGCACCTGTTCTGCCAATTCAGACGGGGTAAGCTCCGTACTGGCTTTGATGCAACTTAGCGTTTGATGGTATAGCAAACTAAAGGGTAGTTGTCGCGTTTCGGAAGGCTCAATCCACTTTTCGTCGAGATATAACTGGATAATGGCAATAGTTTGCAACAGGTTCCAAGGTAGTCGTTTTTCAAGCGGCGTTTGGTCATCTAGCGGGATTTCGCGGCTGTAGAAAAACATCCTTGAAGAGTTGCCACGCCGTCCGGATCGTCCCAATCGCTGAACAAAGTTAGAGACTGATGGTGTGGCATTTATTTGCAAAACTTGATCAAGCTGTCCTAGATCAACCCCTAGTTCTAGAGTTATAGTGGCGACCACGCAAGTGGGGCGATCAGCTTCTTTCATTGCGATTTCAGCAGTATTACGTTGGGAAGCTGAAATGCTGCCATGATGAACGTAATAGATGTCGGGTCTTTTATCTTTTTCCGCCAATGCACGCAGGTTGACAGCAATCTCCTCAGTTTCGCCCCGCGTATTGGCAAACACTAGTGTTTTGTTTTCCTGCTGGGTCATTGCATAAAGATGTTGAAAGAAAGCTTGGGTAGACTTCTCCAAACGTTGCAAAATAACAGTTTGAGCAGAATCTCCAGTTTGTTGGGCATGTTTTAGGCTTTTCTCAAATGCGGCTGGCAGTTCAGGAAAATACTCAAGCCCAATCATCACATTTCGGCGATTAGTGGAATCGCTGATGAGGGTGACAGGCATTGCTGTCCCATCAGCCAGCCACTGCATCGCCTGCTGTGGATCGCCAAGTGTCGCAGATAATCCGATCCGTCGCGGTGGCTTGGATTGATAACGTGCCAATCGTTGTAGTTGGCACAGAATTTGTTGGCCCCGATCACTGCCGATAAAGGCGTGAACCTCATCGATGACAATAAAACGCAGATCGCCAAACATGTGGGTGGATTCGGCTTGATGCAGCATCAGCAGCGCTTCTAACGATTCGGGAGTGATCTGTAGAATACCCTGTGCATGTTCAAGAAAACGAGTTTTCTTCGACTGTTGGACATCGCCGTGCCAGTTTTGGACAGGAATGGCTGCCTGTTTAAGTAAGTCTTGCAGTCGCTGGAATTGATCATTCAGGAGTGCTTTCAGTGGGCCAATATAGATCACACCAATGTTCTTGGAGGGGCGGTTATACAGATCGGTGAGAATAGGTAAAAACGCCGCTTCTGTCTTGCCACTAGCGGTGCTGCTGCTGATCAGGACGTGGTTCGGCGTATCGAGGATCGCCTGAGTTGCTTGCATCTGAATATCACGAAGTTCAGCCCACCCGGCTTGGTAAATATACTCCTGGATAAACGGGGCAAGTCTGTTGAACGGATTATCAGGCATCATAGTTTAAATGTAGTAAAGGGTGATGGTTTATCATCGTCGTGAATTTCGGTTTCAGGCGTTAATGCTTCTGGATCAGGCGAGGGTTGGCTGTTCGCGGAAACCGTTCGCTTGACCAGAGAATTAAAGGTCGCGCCTGGATTTTGGTGCAAGAGATTTAGGATCGCGATGAAGTCACGCACGACCTCGCGGGGAGTCAAAAACTGATCAGCCCCCAAACGATTCAGGGTTTCAGTCATAAATGCCTTAATTTCATGGTCGGAAACGCCGGGCGTGTAGTTGAACTGAAGGCCATGTACTTCCCGTAACCGCTGAAGCAATACAAAGATTTCTTCCGGCGTTAAGACATTCAAGCGAATGATTGGACCGGAGAGATCGTGCAGGTCATCCCGCGCATATCGGCTTTCTTCAAGCCGGGTCCGCAGTGCGTCATAGCTGAATAGTCCGCGCTGCCTGTCCTCAATCATTTGCGGTGTGCCGCTGAAAATGATCCCAAGATTTTGCGCTTTTCCTTGCAAAGTATCATTAAAAATCGTCAGCAGGCGCTCATAATTATTGTTGCGAGCTACGGTATTCGAAATTTTATAGAGGCTAACCCCTTCGTCAATAAAAATGACCAGACCCTTGTAGCCAATATCCCGCACAAAGTAGGCTAACAGTTTGAGATAGTCATACCATGACGAATCTTCAATGATAGTGCGGACATTTAACGCTTCATGAGCCTCAGCCTTCGTGCTAAATTCGCCACGCAACCAGCGCAAAGCGGCCCCTTTTTGGACATCATTGCTATTCTGGTAGCCGCTCCAATAGGCATTGATGACCGTCGCGAACTCAAAACCATGCACCATCCCTTCCATCTTATTGATAGCTGCATATATACGCAGCTCTACTGCTTTCGACAGAGCCGGATCGGACGCACTGAGCTTGGTTTCCTGAAGCACTTGTGTTTGCACATCATTGATCCAGTGTTCGAGCAGTGCGGCAAATGCGTTGCCGTCGGGTCGGGTACGCGTTGCCAAATTATTGAGTAACTCTCGATAGAGATTAAGTCCTTGCCCCTGTGTACCCGTAAGGCGGCGTGTTGGGTTGACATCTGCGTCGGCAACGACATAATTGCGCTGCAGCGCGTAGTTTCGGATCAATTGACCTAGGAAACTTTTACCAGAGCCATAGCGACCGACCAGAATTTTGAAACTGGCTCCCCCCTCAGCAACAATGGTGTCGAGATCATTCAAGAGCGCTTCGATCTCTGGCTTCCGTCCTACGGCGATATATTCAAGCCCAACACGTGGGACGACACCAGCGCCGAGAGATTGAATGATTGCTGTTGTAACCCGTTTTGGGATATTCTGACTCATATTTTACTTCTCCAATAAGGCCTTGCTATAGGCCCATGCCAAGAGCATTTGTATACCTTCCATATCTTCAGCTTCAATATAAGGAACAGTGCCTTCCGTGCTAATCACGATGTCACCAATGCTGTCCAAAGCAAACATGTTGATGTCATCGATCAGACCGCTTGTTGTTGAATAAATACTCCGGGCAATAGCATCCAACCGAGCATTGATGTCCACCTTTGCCAGTAAAACGACTAATACATCCCAATGATACACTTTCATTTGTTGGGCAAGCTTTGCCCACTCCACAGTTAAGTCAGTGTATTTACCGGAGGGGACCACCACCACTGGACTACTTACTGTATCTTGACTCGGCACCGGGTGATCCAAAACATAAGCGATTTCGTCCCGGTAGTCTTCAGCAACGATAAACAGCCCGTTTTCCTTACAAATCAAGTCATTCCCCAATTCCCTCATCGTGCGTTGGTTCAGATAGTCCAGTTCACTGTTGAGAATATGACTTGGCTCCATGATTGGTTTAAGAATCGTCTCATTCGCCGTCCAGTTATGTTCGCGCAGCACGTGTAATAGCCTGCTGGTGATGCTGTCATGATTGCCCATGATTGTTGTAATCTCCTCCAAGTCAGAGAGCGGTGTATTGGCAGATAAAACTTTGCTCTGGGCAGAGGGATTCTCCTCAACAATTAGGCGCTTGCGAACTTCTTCCGACTCTTGCTTCAAGACCCACACCATTGAGGTATTGATTTCAATCTTACGGAGTGGCTTCGCGAAGGTTTGGTCAAGGATAGGCTCCCATTCCTTTGGTAACTCAATGCCTTGCAACTGCGATTTGAACTTTGCCTGTTTACGCAGAATATTTTCGGTGTACTTGATTGTTGAGCTAAGTGGGAACGACAGCGCACGGGTCTTTGACCATGGAGAGGCTTTGGCAATAAAAATGCGCTTACGATCTAACTCGTGCAGTGCGCCTGCAAAGGGTTCACGGACGATGCTGTGTATTTCGATTGGACGGTACATGCTGATGAGCGAGGTTCCATCTCGCCGCGCATAGTCGTCAATGGCTTGTACCCCTTTCTTGTAAGCGGCATCAAGATCAATATCTCGATTGTGTTCCTGATAGAATTTGGTCTTTGTGGGTGAATAGTCAGCTAACCGATAGAAGAACGGACTGGCTAAGTCGGTAAAGCGACCGTCTGTCTGTGTCCATGCTTCAACATATAGGTCAAAGTCGCCGGCAGTAGCCCCGACTTGGCGAGCTTGGTTATACCACGCTAGCGGCGTAAGCGGCAGTCTGTAGAAAGCCAAAAAGTCGGCTAGCCAATCCACAAGATGGCTATCCAATTTGGGCTGTTCAGAGCGATAGTGATGCCAGAGATTCACCAGGTAATCAAAGGCAATTTGTGGCGAAACGAATCCAACCACATGAATAACTTCGTAAACATGCAGCAATAGATAACTGAGGTCTGCTGGAAGATAATTCCCCTGCCTGACTTGTGAGCGCCAATAAAAATACCAATTTTGTTGTGCAGGTGTCATGACCTCATAGGTCGGCCAATATTGCGTAAAAGGTATTGGATCGGTTTTCGGTTCTACTCGATTAGCGTAGCGGTGAGCTTGAGCAATAAAGGTCTCCTTCGTGGGTTCCCACGCAATACGGACAGGAGAGTAGACAGTTTCAGAACGCGTTATGGGCATAGGATTTGGCCAAGTGGGCAATGGCGGAACGCGGGGCGGAATTCGGACTTCACTCGTGGCCTCTGCCGCAATGACTTCTTTGAAAGAGGTTGTCAGTTTTGGCGGCACGCCAGCGATTTGCTCAGGATAATGCTGCACGCACGTTTGTTGAAAAACCTGCAAGTTTTCCGGCACAAGTTGTAACGCACGCAGGATTGAAGGTACGTGCAGTTGATCATCATACCAGTTCTCTTTTATGAATGTTGCCAGCGTCCATAAACGATTCAGTTGACTATAGAAGTGAACTTGAGCGTCGCTTAATGCTAGAACGTCCAGATCCTGTAGGATGATAAGCGTCCAACTTTTTGTAAGTTCAACGCTTGCTCCGGGAGATAGCAGTACCACTTGTTTATTTATATTAACGGCAGTTTCAGCGCTCACATAGGAGATATGAGCCTGTTGAAGTGCAGCAGCAACGGCAGCACGCTTCTTGTACGTTACAATCCACAGGATTTTTGCATCAGGATAGTGCTTCAAGAGGCGCTGGCACTGATCAACAAGAATACTGTTAGCATCTGCCTGCGCTCCCGAAAAACCTCCAGGCAACCCATAGAACCTCAATTTGTCAAGAAAGTTGCCAGCGTGTTCGGCAGTGTTTGCATCGGCTGGCAACACGATGGTAGGTAACTGAATGTTCGCACGTTCTAACCGGGCTGACGGCAGTCCTAGCAGTTCCCGCACGGTAATCTGGAATTCGCCAATACCGTTCGTTGTCCAGGCATCTAATTGGGTTCTAAATACGGGCGTAAATTCAATCCACCCCTTTTCATCGGCGATGAACCTTTCACCTTTTTCCACCTCACTAGCAACGAGGCAGAGAGGCACGTTTCCGAGGTAGGGGATAGCGATATGCTGACCAACTCCTTGAATTATTTTGTGTTCAAGTTTCCATGCAAATGGTAGTCTGCTTCCATCAGCAATAGGATATTCCCGGTCAATAGATTGCATATCGATGCCTAATTGCGTCGCATGGGGGCGAATTTCATCCTGTATAAAAGCAGGCAAATCACTACCTGTAATATGGACGGGTAGATGGGCATGGGCAAGTTGAATCAACTTATCAGTCATCACAGGGCGTAGGCTGGGTAAAAGCAGATCGCCGCTGATCATATTTTTGGAGTCGTCCTCTAGATACCCAAGTTTTTCAACGACCCCTGCCACATAACTAACAATCTGAACCTCAATGCTTCGATCTATCGCTTGGGAAATTTCCAGACGTATTGCAAAGTCAGTCAATATGCTAAGGCTACAGAAGACAGGCCATTTAGCACGCTGACTGATCGGAATAAATTCTGAGACAAACCTAAAAACATCCCGGTCGGGAATCTGATAAAGGCTGATCCACTTTAGCGCAATCCCAGAGACTGTCTTATCCAATTGCCAGACATATCGATCGCGCTGGAACCATCCTTTACCTAGATGCTGATCTGCATTTAGCAATCGTCGTTCGAGGCACTTTTGGGCCGGATTGTAAATCCATTGGATGGCAAAATTCGCGGGGCGTTCAATAACCGTTATCCACTTGACTGCCTCGCACTGTAACAAAAACCTATCTGAAGCATACGGCTTCACGTTTTCATAAAGGTATTTTGCATCAGGCCAAGCTAGTAGATAAACATGTTCTTGAGTGTTTTTATAGCTATGGAGAAATTGAGTGAGTGGCGGGGGTAATCTGTTGATGATGTCAGATGATGTCAGTTCAGCGTGAGACAGTACTCGTTCAGCTTCATAGATGCCAATCTTAATCCCTTCATGCACCAACATCATGCGGAGAGTTAATGGTGGATTGTTTGAGAACTTTCCAAGCGCTTGATGAGAATTCACATCGATCCTTCATTATTTAAGAGGTTGTTGAATCGCTCGTGGATGAGCATTTTGATAATTGTACCGTGATTGCTAGTTGAGGTCGCTTATGCGGAACTCGTTAGAATAGGAGTTGCGAGACCACCATTAAACGAGGGAGCGACATGAACGACCGGTATATTGTAACGGGGTATGTGGCGATTGATGATATTCTGAAAGGGTATAGGTTTAGGGATAACTGTCGGGCAACAGGCACAGCAGCGGAGATATTGACGGTGGGCGTGAGAGCAGCCCAGTACTTCCAGAACCATCATGAGCGCACGTTGTGCGTCATGACACGCTTGGGCTATGTGGTACGCGTAAGTGTGTCGCGCTTCAATCGACGCTTGCACGCCCTGCGGAAGTGGCTTAACGGGATCGTGAGCCTGGTGGTAGCCAAGTACGCTCAGGGCGAAGTGTTCATCATGGACAGTATGCCCCTGTCCGTGTGCAAACGAGCGCGGGCTGGTCGGTGCAAGAAGGTGCGTGGGAAAGCCTTGTCTGGCTTCTGTGCTGCCAAGCGCGAGAAGTTCTGTGGCTGGCGCTTGCACCAGATTTGTACCCCTGAGGGTGTTCCCGTCAGTTTTGACCTGCGGCCTGCTGCTGAACAGGACTTGACCCCCATCCATGAACTGACTTTTGCCCTGCCCCCTGGCTCCAGTGTCTTTGGTGACAAGGGCGACGTTTCTGACCCTGATGCCGAGACCATTCTGACCGCGACTGGCGTTTGCTTTGTCGCTGACCGTCGTCGCAATATGTCGCCTAACTCGTGGGCCGATGACTTCGACCTGCGACATTACCCCAAGCGTATTGAAACGGTTTTCTCTCCATTGGAGGCCATGCGCATACAACATCTTCACGCTCGTACTAATCAGGGTTTTGACCTGAAAGCATCTGCCAGCCTGCTCGCCCCGGCTTTTACCAACTTCATTTCTGTCTAGAAATCACGGTCATAATATGTCTCATCCAATTGTGGTTATCTTGCCAAGCAAATGCTAAACCCATCCCCAAGACCGGATATGCAAACAAGACAAGTGCTGATTTGAACGGTAGTCCTGCTGGCAAAATTACACCCGTAGTTATGAGCGCATAATTCACCAATTGATACCGAATGTCGAGACGCTTAAGAAGTTCGTCCCTTAGACTGTTATAAACGTCAATGTCTCGTATGTTTGGGTTAAAATCTTTGTTTTGAAATAACTTTCCGCGTCTGGTAAAGGGTTTTCTGTTTCACTGGTCATTCTATTGAATTCCTTATGCAGCCTATCTGTATGCTAAGTTCTATTGTGCAATACGCGATTTTCCGTAGTCTTGGTGTGCGTTGTATAATATCCAACCATATAGTAGGGTGAAAAATAAGTCAAATGGTACTCAAAGCGCAAGGAACCAACATGAATTTTTCAGACGAAATTGTAGCGCTCGACGCGAACTTCTACGTGTTTTACTATAAGATCGAGAGTAACTGGACACAGGACGGCGAAATAGACTTCAAATCCGTCAGAAGTTTGTGGGATCTGATAAAAAACGTGCAGGAAAGCCTCATCAGCAAGGACGTAAACCTGCCCCAAATCGACGAAGCGGTGCTAATTACCGACGGTATGAATGCAATCGTTTCGCAGGTTGTGAAGGACAGCGATGCGATAGAAGATGAGTTTGTGTTTAATGGTACAGAGGAACAATACAGCGAAATCGGGCGCAAGATCCAGTACAGCCTGTTGGAACTTGAACCTCATATTGTCAGCGCTAGAGTTGAGCTATCGGAAATGAGCCAGTAAGGGCGCTCGCTGCACGATACGTATTGTAGTTTTGGTCGTGTAGCTATGGTCGTGCAAGGAAGGGGCCTTTTAGAGCAAATTAGGGATATTGTAGAGAAATGAAAAGCCCGCTGGTTAAGGCGGGCTTGTTGTTAAACTTTGCGTGAATACCGTTGGGCGAGTTAGGGTTTCTCGAACAGCCAGCTATCGGTGCTGCGCTGCCATGTCACCAACTCGTTCGGCTTGAACCACAGCGCGATCTCATTCTCCCCGTTCTCTGGGCTATCTGAGCCGTGAACGAGGTTGCGTCCAATCTCCAGACCGAGATCGCCGCGAATTGTGCCAGCAGCGGCTTTGGCGGGGTTAGTTTCGCCAATCGTGCCACGCGCCGCCAAGACTGCATTCGTGCCTTCCAGCGCCATGACCAGCACTGGCCCCGACACAATGTAATCGACCAGACCCGCATAAAAGGGCTTGCCCTGATGGATGGCGTAATGCTGCTCCGCCAGTGACCGCTCGACCATCATGAACTTCATCGCGGCGATCTTCAAGCCGCGCTGCTCAAACCGTCGCACGATCTCGCCTGTCAAACCGCGCTGCACGCCATCGGGCTTAATGATGATTAATGTCCGCTCCACGAAATTTCTCCTGATATACTGATAAGTAAATGAGTCTCATGCAATCACACAACAAACGGGCTGGATAGCGTTATCCAGCCCGTCAATGGCTAAAACTAACAGCCCGTCGTTTACAGTTGATCCAACGCGCTGCGATAGGTATCTAGAGCCGTTTGCAGGTCGCCCAGCCGCATATAGGTATCGCCCAACAAACGGCGAGTACGCGGATCTTTGGGGTGCTGCTCGACCAGCTTGATCAAGTCTCCGCCGGATTCCTCAAGCAACTGCGACGAGTCGATCAACGCCTGATAGTGTTCGAGGCTGGCATGATGTTCGCCGTTGGCAACCAATTCGCGAGCCTTCTGTAAGCGTGCATGGTGTTCCGGCGCGGCACTACTCGGTGTTGTCTGAGCCACGACCGGTGGCGGTGCTTTGACGGGTGTAGGCGGCGTAACAGGCGTTGCCATAGGTGGTAGCGGCGCTTCCGCGACAGGTTCAGGTATAGGTGGCGGGGTCGGTGCAGCCGCTCTGAGCCAATCCGGGAGTTCAACTGGCTCAGCCGAGGTAATCACTTCGACGGGTTCCGCCGGGGTAATCGTAGTGCTGGCGACTGGCGTTGATGCTGCTGCCGCCATATCGGTTAGCCACGACGGGATTTCGCCCGGTAGCGCCTCTGCGACAGGCTCATCGCTCTCAGACGGACTCAACCAATCGGGCATTCCAGTGTAGCCAACTGACTCGACGGCAGGTTCCGGCTCCTGAGTTTGGGCTTCTTGCGCTTGTGGTTCAAGCGGCGGTAGCATTCCAGTACGCGGGAGATCCGGCTCGGCACGTTGCAGGGCTTCAAGATACCAGTCTGGTACCGAGTCGTCGCCTGCGCTTTTGCGCTCGTATTCTTCGTCCAGTGCTTCCGCCCACGAGTCCACTTCGGCAGGGGACGAAGGTCGCGTCAGCAGTTCCAATTCCTCGTCCGTCAGGACAGGCTCTTCAATCGCCTGTGCAACCTGTGGTTCTGCCTCACTGATCGACTGGAATAGGTCTTCCTCGAAATTACTGAGTGGTTCAGGCTGCGGAGACTGCAACCACGCAGGTAACTCGCTGGGTACGGGTGGCAATGTGATGTCGTTGCTCAGAGCGGGAGTACGCTGACGTGGGGCGATGTCGGCGGGCGGCATCGACTGAGTCAGCCACGCTGGAATCTCCGAAGCAGGTTCCGCCGGGGGCAGATCAGCAGCGTCGGGTTCAGTTTCCAGTTCGACCCGTGTTTGTTCGAGATTCTGCGCCTGTGCTTCGAGCCAGCGCTGTACCTCGTTGATGTCGTTAGACATGCCACCCAGTTCGGCGGGGGCTGCACTGGTCGCGGCTTCTTCCTCGAATGAACTGTAATCCGGGGTATAACTCGGCGTTTCGCTAGCCTGTGCTTTGGCAAGGTCTTCGAGGAACGACATTGCATCTTGGGGGTCCATCGTCTCGCCTGTATACTGGCTAGGCGCGTCGAAGGCCGAAAAATCGGTAGAAAAGTCCGAACTCTCGAAGGTTATATCCTGATTGGCGGCAAGATTTTCGAGCCAGTCCATCGGGTCTGACGAGTCCGAACTGCTAAAAAAGTCAAAGTCAGTTACGCTTGAATCTTCTGCACTGCCGACTGGCTCAAGGCCAAGCAGAGCCGCCGCTTCCTCAGCAGACATACTGCCCGTTTCGGTGGCGGATTCGCTCAGGTCGAGAACGGGCAGTTCCGTTTCGCTCAGGTCTAGTTCAGGCAGTTCCGTTTCGCTCACACTGACCGATGAGTCGTACTCTTCGTAACTCGGCTCGTTGCCCTGTTTTGCCAAATTTTCGAGCCAATCCATTGGGTCCATACCGCCTAACGGATCGTCGGCAGCAGGCGCAGTCGAAGCCACTGGTTCGGGCATCGGCTCAGGTGGCGGTGTCGCCATTTCCGGCGGCTTAGTCGGTTGTGAGGCGGTATAGGTAGATTTGCCGACATCGTAACCGGGCGTGTATCCCGGCATATCGACGACGGTATCTTCGGGCAGCACTGGAATGTCCAGATCCGCCGTGGTGGTCAGTTCGTCGGTATTTGCGCCCTGACGTTTAGCAAGGCTTTCCAGCCATGCCATCGGGTCCATACCGCCGAAAGGATCATCGCTGGCGGGTGCAGTCGAGGCCGCTGGTTCGGGAGTGGCTACGACAGGTGGTGTGACAGGCGTGGGTGTGGCCTTCTCCGGTGGCTTGGCAGCCTGTGATGCGGTATAGGTAGACTTGCCAACATCGTAACCGGGCGTATATCCCGGTATATCCACGACCGTATCCTCCGGTAGAACAGGAATGTCCAGATCCGCCTTGGTGGTTAGTTCATCGGCGTTGGCACCCTGACGCGCAGCAAGGCTTTCTAGCCACGCCATCGGGTCCAAACCGCCCAGCGGGTCATCATCATTCTTGTTATTGGCGTCGCCCGAATTGGGTGGCGGTGCCATGTGCTTGCCTCCTTAACGAGTTCCGATGGTAAGGCGTTGAATGCTGCTGGCTGCCAGATTACTACTTGAGCCAGTCCGGTGTGTCATCTTTCTGGTTCTTTGGGGCCTGTGCAGCACGCCCGCCGTCCGAAGTTTTTTTCTTTCGCATCCAAGCTGGAGCACGATCAAAACTAAATGAAGGTGATCCTTCACTGGATTTAGAACTAGTATTCACCAGATTTGCAGGTTGTGCAACTGTGTCAAAATTGGAGCCTGCCGAACTACTGGAATTGGCGGGTTCAGACTGACCAACATTAGCCGTAGACGCTGTTTGAGCAGATGTTTCTGCATCATCCATTGAGAACGCCGAGAGCCAATCTGGTGCATCAGCCATCGGAGGCAGGGCAGGTTCGCTATTTGGCGTGGGAGTTAAATCCCGTGCGCCCAACGGTTCAACTTCATCAATTTCAGCAGCACTTGCCGGAGCCATGTTTGACAACCAGTCAGGCGCATCACCTGCTGCTAAGACTGGTTCATCCGCCTCGTCCGTGCCAAAGCTGCTAAAGTCAAAATCATCTAGCGACGCGGAAGGCGCGGGTGTAGCCGCACTTGCCGGAGCTATATTCGATAGCCAGTCAGGAGCATCACCCGCTGCCAAGGCTGGTTCGTCCGTGTCCGCTGTGCCAAAGCTGCCAAAATCAAAATCGTCCAGCGACGCGGAAGGCGCGGCAGCGCTTGCCGGAGCCATATTCGAGAGCCAATCTGGAGCATCACCTGCTGCCAACGCTGGTTCGTCAGCCTCGTCCGTGCCAAAGCTGCCAAAGTCAAGATCGTCTAGCGACGCGGACGGCGCAGCGCTGCTTGCCGGAGCCATATTCGATAGCCAATCGGGCGCGTCACCCGTTGCCAAGGCTGGTTCGTCTGTATCCTCTGCGCCAAAGTCCACCAGCATATCTAAAGGTTGCCCCGTTGATGCTGTCGAAGCTGGCTCAGGAGTTGAACTCGTCAGCCAATTCGTATCCGCGGCAACAGTTGTGAACCAATCGTCACCGGAAGGAGCAAGACTGCCAGTCTCTGCCGTGTTGCCAGAAGCCAATGAGCCAAGCCAATCTTCCTCAGCCGTAGGCTGCATTTTAGGTTGATCAGGACTGGGAGTCACTGGTGGAGTTTCCGAAGTCGCTTGCCACCCTACATTTGCATCCGTCGGAGTAAAGCCAAACTCTTCGGGCTGGGTTTCCGATGAGGATTCAAACGAGGCGAGCCATTCATCTTCCAATTCCGCACCAGCCGATTCTTGGGATGTTGCGGAGGAGGCTTCGACAGCTGGAGTCCAATCCAATGTCCCAGACGATTCGTCACTACTCAGATTCGCAAAGCCTAGATCGTTGAGATCATCGGAATCAGTCAGATTATTCAAATCATTGGAGAAAGTTGATTCAGCCGCCATCCCGCTTGAACTCGGAGCCATACGCGATAACCAGTCCGGCGCATCACCGGGCGACAAAGCTTCGTCTTCTTGATCTTGAGCCGTGCCAGTTGCCCAGTTAGCAAAATCAGACCCATCGGACAGATCAGATACGGCTTCGCTCTGCGGGGCATCCTCTGACTCTATGCTATAGGTATGCATCCATGCCAGCGGATCATTGTCCTCAGTCGTGGCTTCTGGTTCAGATGCAACTGTACTATTTGTATCAGACTGCATCCACGCCAGCGGATCATCGTCGCTAGCCACCATTTCCGGTTCAGGCGTTGAGCTAGTTTCTCCGCCACGCATCCATGCCAGCGGATCATTGTCCTCTGCCATCGCTTCTGGTTCAGATTCAACTGTGCTATTTGCATCAGACTGCATCCATGCCAGCGGATCATCGTCGCTAGCGACCATTTCCGGTTCAGGCGTTGAGCTAGTTTCTCCGCCACGCATCCACGCTAGCGGATCATTGTCCTCTGCCATCGCTTCCGGCTCAGATGCAACCGTGCTATTCGTATCAGACTGCATCCACGCCAGCGGATCATCTTCAGTAGTGGAGTTTTGTGGATCATCCTGTGTAGCACTGCCAAACCAATCGGCAGTTGTACTCAGTTCAGCTTCATATTGGGATGGCTCCGATTCGACAGGCGCGTTCGAATCACCTTGCATCCATGCAAACGCATCATCTTCAGCGGTGGGCGATGAGTCTAACTCGGATTGCGGCGTAGAATCGAGGCTCATCCATGCTGGGTGATCTTCCTGAGCGGCAGATTCGGACTGTGATTCAGAATCCGGCATACTATTCCTCATCCAATCGGGGATATTGTCGGTTGGTTCCGCCGCGTCCATCTCGAACATCGAAGCCGTGATTTCTGGATCAGGCTCGGCTCTGTTGGCTGACCAATCCAGCGTTTGATCCGCTGGTTCTGCCGCTGGTGACGGAAACGAATCGGCAAACAGATCATTCAGATTGCTAAAATCGCCCGCATCGCTTGAAAATTCCAAGCCCTGATCGGCATTGACATTGGTGAACTCTGGGGCCGCTAACATTTCAGCAGGCGATTCTTCCGCAGGAGTCTCTGGCACGCCAGATAACCACGACATTTCATCGTCTACTGTATTGTCTTGATACTCCGCCTGTGCAGCGGGCGTTTCGTCTTCTACAGGAGTCAGTGGCCCAGTCGATAGCCATGACATCGCATCGAGCGCCTCTGGGGTCTGCGCGGGTTCAGCATCTACCAACCAATCCGGCGTGTTACTGGCAGTCTCAGCGGTAGTAGGGGCGGGATTAGCCATCATTTCTTCGGGCGGAGTCAACGGCCCAGTCGCCAACCATGACATCGCATCGAGCGCGGCAGGACTCTGTTTCGGTTCAACATCTGCCAACCAGTCGGGCATCTCCAGATTTTCGACAGACGACCTTGAGGTCGCACCTGTATTTCTATTGGCTAGCAGATCGGTGAATCCAGAGGGTAGTTGTTCATCGTCTTGGGGTTGGCTGGGCAGCGCATCATCTAACCATGACGGTACCGCAATATTCGATGTTGACGTGACGACGGGCGGGCGCGGCTGACCCAGATCAATAGCACTGTTGGCAGGCGCAGGGGCATTGGATGGCAAATCAACGCCCTTGAACCAATCGGGCACTTCGTCATCTTCCGACGCAACCTCAGCCATCTTAGCACTGAGCAGACTGGACTTGGGCGAACTGCTTGGCGCTGGCGTAGGCGTGGCATTTGGCACCGCACTTTCCAGCCAGTTCGTGACACCGCCCATGAGTGACACCGATTGTGGCGATTCAAAGGCATTGCTGATCGCATCAGCCCACGCGGGCGCATCGCCGCTAGAAAGGACGGCGGCGGCGCGTGCATCCCAATCTAGCCGGGGGAGTTGAAAGGCATTGCGCGGGAGTTCTTTGCCGTCGGGGTTCACGGTTGCCCACGCCAGAAACGGATCGAGTTGTTCCAATCGTGTTACAAATGGCGCAGCATCGGAAGGTCGCCCACCTTGCAGCCACAACGAGGCCATAATCGTATTGGCTTCAAGGCTGTCGGGCAGTTTATCCAACACCTGTAGTGCGGTTTCCGCCGCTTCAACGGGACGTTCGCTTTCCCAGAGCACCTGAGCCAGCAAAAGTTCAAGATCCACCCGCTCCGGCATCTGTTGGAGCGCATTATTCAGTTCGGTAATGGCTTGTTCGTACAGCCGACCCTTCGCATAGAGAGTCGCCAACCCCCCTTGCGTAAGCTGGACACGCTCTGGCTGCATCCCATCGCGCTTTTCGATCAGGCGCTTAATCTCAGCTTGGAGTGCCGGATTATTGGGTTGCTGTTCGTAAGCACGTTCAATATGCCAGATCGCGTTGGGGAGTTGACCCTGTTCCTCAGCAATACTGCTCATACCGAGATGCGCCACAAAATCGTTAGGCAGCGCACTTAGCACCCGCTCGAAAACATCCGCCGCTTCTGGGTGTCGATTTTTTTCGAGCAGCGCCCGCCCAAGCAGCCGATAGATTTCTACATTTTTGGGGAAGTGCTGGAGGATATGGCGGCAATGCCCCATCACCTCTTCCAGCGCTTCTTGTTCTAACAGTAAGTTTAATTCGTCAAGATACGCCCGCAGCGTCGTATTGATCATAAAGCTCACCAACGGCTTGCTGCCGCCTGATCGCCGATAAAAGATCATTATGCAACGTATACTGGATTAATGCAAGCGCCCTCATGTCCTGTTTACAGCGGCTTGCACAGCCCCAAAATATCTTGAAAGTTTGTCTTGCGTTTATAGCTTGTGCAGTGCCACGATCTGGCTCAATAAGGCGCTGATGTCGGGTTCGCCGCTTTTGGCAGGCCCAAGCGGATCAACCAGCTGACTCTCGCCAAGCAGTGCGTAGCCCACATTCAGGACAGCGTGGCTCAATGAAACGAGATTATAACCACCTTCGAGCACAAAGATAATCTTGCCGCCGCATAATTCTTGTGCCATTGCCAATAATTCACGGGTAAGGGCGTCGTAGCCCTTCAAACTTAGCTTGGTTTCCCCTAACGGATCGTCCCAGTGTGCATCGAACCCTGCCGACACAAGGATCAATTCGGGCTGGAACCGTCGCCCCACAGGCCACACGATGCGCTCAAATACCTGTTGATAGCCGAGATCGCCCGTTTCGGCGGGCACTGGAACATTGACCGTCGCGCCGACTCCTGACCCTTTGCCGATGTCGTTGACCGCGCCTGTCCCCGGATACCAAGGGTATTGGTGCGTCGAAAGAAACAGCACATCCGGGTCAGCGTAGAAAACATCTTGCGTGCCGTTACCGTGATGCACGTCGTAATCGACAATCAAGATACGCTTGATGCCGTAAGCCTGTTGGGCATGGCGAGCCGCAATCGCAATATTGGACAGCAAACAGAAGCCCATGCCCATCTGCGGCACGGCATGATGACCGGGTGGACGCGCCGC
>JBDTVG010000125.1:0-4644 GCA_040007395.1 Chloroflexota bacterium | reverse complement strand
CGGCTTCCATGCCGATGTGCAGCGGTCTCCTCCTCACCGCGCTCCTGCTTTCCGTCTCTGTCACTCTTTAGTTGTTAATGTGGGCTTCGGAATAATCAATGGGTGCGTAGCTCAGTTGGTTAGAGCATCCGGCTGATAACCGGAAGGTCAGAGGTTCGAGTCCTCTCGCACCCACTTTTAAGGGCGTGTAGCTCAGCTGGGAGAGCGCTTGCTTTGCAAGCAAGAAGTCGTGGGTTCGAGTCCCACCACGTCCACTATTTGTAAACTCCCAAACATAAACCGCTTTCGTCCAGCTAGTCCAGATAAATGATCGGTAGCTGGATGGTAAAGGTTGTCCCTACATTCTTTTCACTCTGCACAGAAATCTCGCCACCGTGTAGTTTGATAATCTCCTGTGAAATCGTCAGCCCCAAGCCTGTCCCACGCACTGTCCCCATATTGGCGCGAAAAAACGGCTCGAAGATATGCTGGACAAGATCGGCTGCAATGCCAATGCCCGTATCTCGTACACGAATGACACTGCATGGGCCGTTCGCGGCCTGCTCCATCGAAAGTTCAATATCGACAGTGCCGCCTTCAGGCGTATAGTTGATGGCATTCACTACCAGATTGGTGATCACCTGTGCTATCCGATCCCCATCAAGATAAATGAGCATCGGCACGATAGGCATATCACTGCGAACCCGAATGCCTTTTTGCTCCGCGTAGGACTGCTGAACCATGACCACATCGCCGATCAAGTCCTGCAAAATCACAACTTTGCGTTCAAGCTGGAATACGCCTTGCTCAAAGCGTGACACATCGAGCAGATCTTCAACCAAACTTTGCATCCGGTTCGCGACTTGATTCAGTACACGCATGTGATCGGACAGCAAATGCGGTTGCTTGCCCAACAGATAAAGATGTACCTTCAGGTTGCTTATGGGAGTACGTAGTTCGTGTGAAGCATTGGCGATAAAGCGATCTTTCTGTTCTTGCAACGCCTTTTCTTGGCTTATATCGCGCATGAGTGATACACCACTGTGCGCTTCACCATCGGCATTTTTAACCAACGTCACGATAATGTGTGCATCGAATGTCGTACTATCCTTGCGTAGGATTTTACTATAGGCTTGCCAATGCCCTTGCGCTTCCAATATATCTTGCATATCTTTTGGAAGATCTCCTTCCGACTCGGAGTCAGGCGCTAGCAGATCGTAAAATATATTGATCTGGTTCACGATCTCACTCTGACTGTAACCCACCATCCGGCAAAAACCGTCATTCACATATTTAACGACCCGCTCCCCGTGCTCATATTCCCAGTACATGACTCCTTCGGTCATGGAGTTCAGAATCGCCTTGAGTTGCGAGCGCTCGGCTTCCAAAGTAGCGGTACGATCCAGAACACGCTGAGCCAGCATATCGGTATATTGAAGATTCTTTTCGTACAGTTGCACGTTGGCGATGGCGGCAGAAGCACGTTCGGCAAAGGCTTCTAGCAATCGACGATTAGGAGCTTGAAAAGCATCGGTCTCGGTGCTTTGAATATCCAGCGCACCAATCACTCCGTTCGCGGCTCGCAGAGGCAGCACTAACTCTGATCGAGTACGCGCATCTCCACTGATATAGCGTGGATCGTGGTTGACATCGGGGGTATAGATAATCTGTCCCGTGCGGATACATTCGGCAACAAGACCGGGACCCTCGACCCAAAGCGGAATTTTCATGAACATCTGATAGTCACCCGCACGGGCGATCCGCAGTAAACTTCCATCCTCTTTCACCAGCAGCACGCCGCAATCGATCTTACCAAACTCTCTCACTACCGTTCGGGCGATCTGGTCGCACATCTCGACCAAATCCCGTGTTTGAGTCAGCGAGGTATACAAGAACGAGGTGGCACGGTACAGTGTTGCCATTTCATCCGCATTACGGCTTACTTTATCAAACAATCGCGCATTCTGAATGGCAATAGCCGCTTGATCGGCAAACGCTTTGAGGCGCTCGGCATGTAACGGCGTGAAAAAGTTTGGGGTGGCACTGTCTAGATTTAGAAAGCCAATGACATTGCCATAGGTACTAATCGGTACGCCTAGATAGGAACGTATCCAATCGGCTCCCTGCTCCCGACTTTGCATCCAGAATGGCGAGTCGGCGGTATCTCCTATGAGGCAAGGCTGACCTGTTTCGATCATCTGGCGATAGGTTTTTCGGATCATTTCAGTAGACGGCGGGTTTTGTCCATGTGAATACACGGTACGCACCTTGTCGCCTTCGAGCATGATAATGTCGGCAACGTCATGTGGCACGACTTTACCGACATTATCCAGAATACGATTCATCACAATGTCAATATCGAGCGAGCTGGTCAGCAGCGCTGCGGTATCGCGTAAGGCTTCAGCTAGAGTACGTTGTTCACGTTCAGCGGCCTCCGAATCACGTAGCGCTTGCTCGATCAGCTTATGCTCGGCAAGGTCGCTCCCATGAGCAGTCACGAAATTTCGCTCTAACGGCCAGACAAGGGTATTTTGACTATGAGTCGGTACAGTTTCGGGTTGGATCAAACTCAACTTGATCGTGTTACGCATCCAATGAAAGCGTTCGATGGCAAGCTTAATCGCTCGTTCGGCGGAATGCAGATCGAATTGTCCCTTGACAAGATAATCTTGCACCCCAGCTTGAACTGCCTGCATCGCTTTTTCTTCTTGAGCAGGCTCGACAATCAAGAGCAACGGTGTGTCGGCATAGTTGCTGTTCACCAAATCCATAGCATGATTTTGGAACATTGAAAATGTCAACAATACCACATCATACATGCCCAAATCACGGGTAACGATGAGTTGGGTATCGTAAGTAACTTCATACGTTAGGCGAGCAGAGTGGCTTAACAGATCTTGCACTCGTTGAGCGTCGCGGTCATTGGTTTCGATGAGCAGTAGTTTGATGTTGTTCATGATGGCTTTCCCAATCATTTTTTGGGCATGAAGTTAGCGCTACCTATAGTGTAACGAAACTTGTTTATAATCGGAATAGTACCGTAAGCTAACTTTGGAACAGGAGTTAACCCCACCCCAATCCAATACTCCGAATTCAAAAGGGATTTAGCTACAAGAAACTACGCTTTAAGCTAACTTTAGTTTAGACCTAGTTGTGCACTTGCACAGAACGCAGCTTAATTTGCAAACGATGTACAGCCGCGTCACTTGTCGTCAAGCCCAACGCATCTACCAGTTCGTCGGGGCGACCCGCACCCTGATCGGTATGAACCATTTCGGCGCGAATTTGACCTTCGGCAATTACCTCCAGCGCCAGCAGCAAAGATCGTAGATCGTAGGGTTTATCGCGGCGCGTGCGTAAGATTTCGGTTTGGTTCATTAAAGCAGTAGTCCGCTGACGCAAATCTACAGTATCAATCGATTGATGGGGAGTGATCAGATAGACGGCACTGGCAATGAGCATCTGTAGTGGCGGTGATTTGATGGGCACTTCCTCGATCTTGAAGATGGGCAATCCCGGTGGACTAACAGCGGTCAACTGCTGCGCTAACCCTTCAAGCGGGATCGGGCGTTCCAACCACATATCCAGAAGTTCACATTCACTGGTAATGCCCAGCGGCAAAGCTGCCACCAATTGCAGTTTCGGGCGGGCGTTAAATCCCTGCGAATACGCTAACGCGATCTCGGCGCGGCGCAGAATACGTTCCCACGTCTTCGCCAAATCGAGATGCCCGATATATTTCTGCGAACCGAGCTTGCCGAACGTGATCCGCAGTCGTTGCAAAGGCGCTTGATCGGTCATGGATTACTACGCTTTCTTCCACTTAAGGAGTTATCACAGATGACTTTTAAGGTTACTCCACAAGCTAGTTGGGTATAACAGACGGAAGCAAGATTTGGTTGTTTTTAGGTGTTTTTGTGGTGTAATAGTAGGATGAAACTCAGCGCTTATGCACGCAAAGTAGGGATCACGTATAAGACGGCCTTGAAATGGTACCATGCTGGCAAGATCAAGGGGCAGCAGATGGATACCGGAACGATCCTCATTGATGAAGAGAAACCAATGGTGACCGAAGGAACGGCAGTGTATGCGCGGGTATCGTCGAGTGAGAATCGTGACAATCTGACCACACAGGCGGAGCGGCTGGTCGGCTACTGCATCGCCAAAGGCTATCAGATCAATTGGGTGGTGAAGGAAATTGGATCGGGTGTGAATGACAGTCGCCCGAAGTTTCTGGCACTGTTAGCGGACCCGACAGTGACGCGGATTGTGGTCGAGCATAAAGATCGGGCGACGCGGTTTGGCTTCCGGTATCTGGAAATGCTGCTAGCGCAGCAAGGGCGCACGATTGAAGTGGTGAACACGGCAGAGATCGTAATATTTAAACGCTAGGTCGCTATGTCGAACAGATGGTTGCTGAACAGTGGCAGCAGGTCGCCCAAGACAACCACGATCAGCTTTTGCAAGCGTTCGACACGATTGGCGAGGGGGCTGCGTATGGGATGTATGCCCAGATGTTGTTTCATCCCATTCAGCGGCAGATGAAAAACGCGGGGCTTACCTCTAAACCGAGCTTTCCGGGAACGCTTACCACTTCGCGCAAATCTGGGCAGGGCAATCGCGTCTTAAACGGCAAGGACTTTGAGTAAATATGCATCATCCCAA
>JBDTVG010000124.1:0-4229 GCA_040007395.1 Chloroflexota bacterium | reverse complement strand
TCCGGCATTTTCCTGCCCTGCAAGCCCTTTCCCTCCTACTGTCGGGTGACTAGAATAAAACAAGAAATTAGCAAATATATAAAATTTGACCCTAAATTGTTACTGCCCACTATAAACCGCCGACTTAGCGCTCTTCACAAGAAACCGATGCGTAGGATAAGATTTCATGCATCAGAAAAGTTATACTGTTTACCATACGAAACGCGCAACCAGATTCAAGAACGAAATTTTAAGGAAGCAGCATTATACGAAACGTTCAAGTCTGATTTGTCAGAAAAACTAAAGTCAAGGTTAAAGATGTCGGATGTTGTTGTTAAAGACTATGTTACACTTATAGAAGCAACAATAGCGCGTCTATTTTATCAACAAGGACTTGAATTTTCGAATTTTGTTTTAAGCGGTGAGAATCAAAAGGCTTTTGAGAAAGACCTGCCTGATATTATCAATTATGTTGTAGATGACAGTCATGTAGTTGTAAAAAACCGTGAAGCAGTAAAAAACGCATTGCTTATGACTATTCGAGATGTTGTATACAACGGCACTATTGAACAAAAACTTTTTTTGGAGAAACTTTCAAATACATATATGATGCTTTTTTTGCTTCAATGTGATCCTAAGCTCGCAACATACTTTAATGCGATGGCCTCTAAATTAAATATTTATGTCTGTACATCTATCATAATTCCAGCGCTATCAGAATTCTACTTAGATGAAATCAATAGAAGACACTGGAATCTTCTAAAAGGGGCTTATAACGCAGGTGTAACATTGATTATCAATGATACTATCCTAAACGAACTCGTGGCACATTTACGTAGAATCACAAATATATATGAAAACCATTATAAACGTGATGAAAATATCTATCTTAGCGATGAAGCACAAGCTCTATATGTAGATGAAATTATGCTTCGAGCATATTTCTATGCACGAACTGCGGACCGAGTAGCGAATTTTGAAGATTTTATTGATAACTTCGTTGATCCTTCTTTTATAAGTGCTCGTGAAAGCATAATAGATTGGCTTAAAACAGAATTTGGTATTATTTATCGATCCGATAAGTCAATAGATATTACGATCAACCAAGAAGAAGAAAGGCTTCTCATCAATAAACTATCAGGACATAAAACATACTACGAAACTGCACTTAGCGATGCCAAACTTATACTTACGATCTATGCACTCCGTGAAAAAAACAATGAAACAGACAATTCTGGAATATTTGGTTATAGAACGTGGTGGTTATCAAAAGATACTCAAACGCAAAAAGCTGTAAATGAGGTGTTTAAAGATAAATACAGAATTAGCTGCTATATTCGCCCCGATTTTCTCTACAACTATATTGCCCTAGCACCCTCTAAGAATGAAATTGATGAAGCATACCGGACTTTGTTCCCAAGCATGATTGGTGTCAATATAAGCTTCCATTTGCCGAGAGAAATAGTTACTTTTGTACAGAAGAAAATTGCAGAGCATGGTGAGAAAAATCCTGCGCGATTAAGAGGTATTCTTCGTGAACTGTCCGATAAACTGAAATCTGACCCCACTAAAAGGACACGCCGATTTGTAAAACATTATTTGGACGAGCAATTACAAGAATTCACCAGAAAAAAATAATAGACGTTGCAGTTATTATTTTCGCTTTTTGCAAGCCCCTATTAGTGCTACTTGATCGGGGCAGGATTCGGTGTGCCTGCGGGATGTTCATCAATAAAACTCTGCAAGATCACCGCAGCAGCGTAATCATCGAGGGGGCCGTTCCCGCGTCGCCCGGTTTCCGCCGCCAATTCCTCGGCCTCGAAAGTGCTATAGCGCTCATCCCATAGATACACAGGCAAACTCACCGCCGCTGCCAACCGTGAAGCCCACCGCCGAACGGTATGCGATTGATCCGTCACTGGGTGATCGGGATTTTGCTCCGGGAGTTCCGGCAACCCTATGACAATCGCGGCGATATGCTGCTTGGTCAGGATCGAATTGATACGCGCAAAGTCGGTGGTGCGATCCTTGCGTACCAGAATTTCGAGCGGACGGGCGGCAGTCCAATTGGCATCACAGATCGCCAGCCCGATCCGCTTATTGCCATGATCGATACCCAGCAAGCGCCCGCGCGAAGTAATCTCTACGCCGATCATTCTTCTACGGCAACCGTGATACGCAAGGGAAGTATCGGTAACCTATGCAAAATTTCAGGCCAGATGCGAATCTGCGGGGGGCGGCGTGGATCGAGCAGCAGGTCGCTTTCCAACGTGTTCAGCGCATCGCCAACCGTCGTTCCGGCGAGTTTTTGGCGCACCTGTTCGGCATTGACGACCACCGCAACATTGCCAGAAGCGAACATCACAAAAGTAACCTGCCCTTTAGGATCAATGCCTTGCACCGCGCCTCGCGTGAAGGTTACGCTTTCCGGCGAAACTTGCCGCCCATTCGGAATCTTGGCAGAAAGACTCGCGAGTGCCGCCTGCCGCGCCAATTGCTCATCGATGACAAGGGCTTGCACTTTGGTTCGCAAGTCAAGGGTTAGCGTGTCGGCGGGATCGCCTGTGAACGCGCTGTAGGTCGTTTCTTCCGAGCCAACGATCTTGAGCGAGTCTGGCACGATAAACTGAGTCCCCGTCAGGCGTGGGCCGAATTCTGCCAGCGATGTTTGTTTGATCTTTTCACGGGCTAAAAGCAACAAATTGTCGGTGTCGTTTTTGGTGACAATCCCTTGTTGGCGAACCGTGCCGCCGCGTGTTGGTTGGTCGTTGCGTGCTGCAAGACTCTGCGACAGCGGCCCCTCGATCACGTTGATCAGGTTCGCCTCAATATTGCCTTCTGCCCCGGCAGTATCGGGCATGGCCTCAATCGTAGCTTCGGCAGTTTGACCCACCCCCGCGCCAACCGTCACATCCGCCGTTGTGCGGAATCGGGCGGGCTTGAAGCCATAGGTGCTGATGACCGTTCCTGCCGGGACAACTACCTCGGTACTCGTCTGGTTGGTCAGGATAACACTGCCACTGGACGTGGTATTCGCTACGTTGCTGCTGCCTGTTGTGGGGATGCTAGCACGGGCGGTCACGTCTATCACCAACAGTGCCGCCGGGATATGACCCGTTTCTACATTCACAACGGTAATCGATGGATCGCCCACCAGTTTGACCGTTGTATTGATCTGTGTTTGGGCGGGATACAGTGTGATCGTTGCGTTCGGCACGAGTAAAAAGACCACAGCGCCAAGCACCACCGTCAGTATAATCGCAGTGACAATGCGAATGGTTTGTTGAAGCACCCGCTGCCGTGGAGTCAAGGGGCGCAGACGGCTAGCGGTCAGCCGTAGTTCATAAGCGTCTGGTGCTTCCGGCGGGCGATCAGAGCGATCTATGAAGACTTTGCTGAGGGGGCGTTTCCATTTGGCGCGATAGCAGTCATCGACAGACTCGAACGTCGAAATGTTAAGTTCGGTGGCATAGTCGATTACGTTCAAGTCTTGCGTGATCAAGGCCAGCCGTGCGCCACGTCGGGCGGCTTCGCGCTGGATCAACACAAGATCGAGCTTGCGGCGTAGGACGCTAGCCGCACGAGGCCAGACCAGCAGTACGCGCTCACTGTTGACAAAAGTAAGTCGATCTCGCACCGAGATCACATCGTCGTAGGGTTCGAGTTGGATAACCTGAAGTTTCATCAGCCCTAATTAATTACGCTTAGAATTATTGTGCATAGCGTACCATGTTTTTGGTGAAGCTGGAATTGCTTCATTATCGGTTGGGAATAGTTCTACAACCGGAGTTGAAAAGCAAAGCGCAACCAGTAGAGTACAGTTGGCTCATGACTATAGCGGGAACGAATAGCGGTCATACGTTTGGCCCGCGGTCAAGACCACCAAGCCAAGCGAAAAGCACTGCCAAGGGGCGGGGTAGGCCAAGCGATATTGAGTAAGCACGCCAATTCAGCGAGACTTAGTAGCCGCCAGAAAGGGCAGTGGGCGGAAACTTTTTTTGAGCATCCTCATGCCGTAACACGCTCAACCAAGTATGCGCCAGCAGAGCGAGGGTCATGTGGGGATACCATGAAGGCCCATGGCGGACTTCCTACTAACCTAAGCCAGCCCTGCCTTTGGCTTCTTCTAAGAGATGCTCGACCTCGTAGCGACTCCATCCCGACCAAGCGACGGTTCCCAATCCCAATGGATCTTAGAAGTGGGTCCGCATGGTCCAGTTTCTGCCATTTGCCAGAAATTCGTTTTATCG
>JBDTVG010000123.1:0-33890 GCA_040007395.1 Chloroflexota bacterium | reverse complement strand
AGCCGTTCCATTCGCCCGTCTTTGCACTGGCAATGGTTGTGCTGCTGCCGATGACCATCGCCGGGGTACTAGGCTATATGATCTTCCGCAGCCGCGTGCAAGATGTGTACTTTTCGATCATCACGCAGGCCTTGACCGCCATCGTGAGTCTGCTGTTGATCGGTCAGCAACAAGCGATCAATGGAACGAACGGGCTACCTATCAATAACACTAGCACACTGTTCGGTCTGCCGCTGTCTGCGGACAGCACCAAACTTGGCATTTATCTGGCAACGGCGATCTGTCTAGGGTTAGCCTATCTCTTTTGCCGCTGGCTCAGTGAATCGCGGTTCGGGCTGCTGTTGGTTGCCTTACGCGACGACGAAAATCGCGTGCGCTTCGCCGGATACAATCCCGTTACCCTCAAAGTGATCGTGTTTATGGTTTCGGCGGGACTCGCTGGTATCGGGGGAGCACTATTCTTCCCGCAAGGCGGGATCATCTCGCCAGCCGCAATGGGGATTGTGCCTTCAATTGAGATCGTGATCTGGGTTGCGGTCGGTGGACGCGGTACTTTGGTAGGCGCGGTATTGGGCGCGATCCTCGTCAACGAAGCCAAGAGTATTATCAGTACCAAAAATCCAGAAACTTGGACTCTGGTCATGGGGGCCTTGTTCGTGGGGGTCGTATTGCTGTTCCCGATGGGTATTGTTGGGTTCTTGCAGATGCAGCTAGGTAAGCTCCGAGCAAGGATGACACAACAACCAGTGGTTCCGGAAAACGCCGCTGAGATCATATCAACCAGTGATGCAGAAAACTCAACATTGTTCACGATCTGATTCGCACGGATAGAGGTAAAGGGAGAGATCATGACTACTGAAGGGAATATTCTCGAAGTCCGCAATGTCAAAGTCGGCTTCGATGGCTTTACGGTATTGGACGGCTTGGATTTTTCGATTGGCTACGGAGAACTGCGTTTCTTGATCGGGCCGAACGGGGCGGGCAAAACCACTTTACTCGACATTATCACGGGCAAGACTCGTCCATCCAGCGGAACCGTGACCTTCGACAGGACCATAGAGACACGGCGCTGGCCTGAATATAAGCTGGTGCAGTTCGGCATTGGGCGCAAGTTCCAGACCCCGGCTATATTCGCCAGCTTGACGGTGTTTGAAAATCTCGAAGTAGCAATAGGCTTCAAAACGCCAACTGCTAGTTTGCTCAAACCCATCCCCGGTGAACAAAAAGCGAGAATCGAACAGGTTCTGGAGACTATCGGGTTAATGGATCGCGCCAACGTTCGGGCTGGGCAGCTTGCTCATGGACAAAAACAATGGCTGGAAATCGGGGTACTACTAGTGCAGGAACCAAAACTCCTGCTGCTCGACGAGCCAGTTGCCGGGATGACACGTCAAGAACGTGATAAAACAGGCGAACTGCTGCAGGCCATTGGGCAGAATCGCTCGATTCTGGTGGTTGAACACGATATGCAGTTTGTCCGCCAGTTTGCTAGTGTAGTAACGGTATTGGCAGCGGGCAAAGTCTTGTGTGAAGGCCCTGTCGAAGCTGTCCAGAATGATCCACGTGTCATCGAAGTATATCTGGGTCGCAAGGCCGAAAAAGCCGCCTAAGCGGATCTGAATGGATCTAATAGATAAGGAGACCTATTGATGCTCACTCTGGATCAGGTTAGCACTTATTACGGCGAAAGCCGCATCCTCACCAATGTCAGCCTTGAAGTTCCCGAAGGTCAAGTCGTCTGCTTGATGGGACGTAATGGGGTTGGCAAGACTACTACACTCAAGACGATTATGGGTGCGCTAAAGGCTCGGACGGGCCGCATTAGTTTTCAAGGCAAGGATATTACCCGTATTCCCTCGCACCTGCGGGCGCAAGCCGGGATCGGCTACGTTCCGCAAGGACGCGGCATTTTCCCGCACCTAACAGTCTACGAAAACCTGATTATGGGCTTTGAGGCGCTCCCTATTAAAACGCCAAATCCAGAGGCTATCGAGGAAGCCTACGATCTATTCCCAGTACTCAAAACGATGCGGACGCGTGTCGCCGGGACATTGAGCGGCGGTCAGCAGCAGCAGCTCGCTATTGCCCGCGTACTGGTTCGTCATCCCAAATTACTGCTGTTGGACGAACCAACCGAAGGCATTCAACCCTCGATTGTGATGCAGATTGAAGAAGTCATCCAATCGATCAAAGAAAAGCGTATCATGTCCATTCTGCTGGTCGAACAATTCCTTGATTTCGCATTAGGCATTGCCGATTACTGCTATGTGATCGAAAAAGGCGTGATCGTTTCCAAAGGGCCGATCAGCGATTTGCAAGAAGGTGTGATCAAGGAATATCTGTCTGTTTGATATGGGATATGATTCAATCTCTGCTGAATATTCTTGACCCGTGATTTAATGCGTCTGTGGCGCGACCATTGGGCGCTTGAGAATCGCTTGCATTATGTTCGGGAAGTGACCTTTGTTGAGGACGCTTCGCGCATTCATACTGGTTGCGCCCTCAAGTTATGGCTGCTCTCCGCAAGGTTGCCATCACGGCTGTCACTGTGTTTGTTTTTCTACTATTGCCGAGGCACTGCATTTCTTCGCCCAAGAGTCCAACCCCGCTTTGGCTCAATTTATCCTTTTCTGAGAACGGATTAGCCCTACCGCTACGAGTGTATCTATAGCATCTGACTTTCATCTGTTGTAAAATACAAATGCCCGATGGCCTCATCTCAACGCGCCACCGGGCGTTTTTTGTGGAGGCTCTATGCTCGATAAGATCGATTCTCGACCGGAAGAAGGCCCGCCCGCCCCGGAAACGTCGCCCATCGAAGTTGAAGATGCAGAAACAGAGGATGTGCTGCCATCGACACTTGATCCGGCATTTCTATTTATTATTTTGGCGGCGTTAGCCCTGTTTGGTCTGAACAATCTCGCCTTTGAGATACGTTATACACTGCTGTGGACTTTGCTGGCAGTCAGCGGGGTAATCGTACTGGTTATTGATAAGATTGCGCTTGAACCCTTGACTCAGCGCGATGTACTCGTCGGCCTTAGCATTAGTGCGTTAATCGGCTTGCCTGTACTGGCAGTCGGCGCAGCGCAGTTGCATCGCGTTTCACTGGATATATTTGGAAAAACCAGCGACGCAGCGGTCTTCCAGATACTTGCCTTTACCATGCCGCTTGCCGAAGGGCTATACTTCCGGGCAGCGCTTCAGGGGGTACGTGGCCCGATCTTCACGGGCGGTGCGGCGGGACTATGGGCGATCCTGATGTTTTTCCCGCAACTGGATGTACTGAACTTCCCGCTGCCTGCGGCAATCATCGGACTATGCCTTGTTTTCGTCAACTTCTTATACAGCTATCTACGTCATCGCTTTGGCTTTTACACAAGTTGGATCTGCCAGATTGGGACCAATTTGCTGCTGCTGTTCGTGGTACGCTTTATCTAGCGGCTGGCGGAAAAAGAAAGTGAATGCTCACCCTTGACCAGACTTCTTGGCATCGATCTAGGGACATCCAGCGTAAAAGCCGTCGTGATCGATGAGCATACCCGTCTGTTGGGCATTGGCAGCCGCGAGTATCCGATTGACGTGCCGCAGCCCGGTTATGCAGAACAAGACTCCGAAGCATGGTGGCAAGCCACAATCCATGCTGTGCGGCAGGCCATTGAACAGGCAGACAGCAATGAAGGCAGCGCCGAGATCGATGCGATAGGGCTTGCGGGTCACATGCACGGCACATTGCTATTGGATGCTAGTGGTCAAGCCCTAGCACCCGCGATTATCTGGGCGGATCAACGTGGGGCTGCCGAGGTGGGCGAGATCATTTCAATCGTAGGTACGGATCAACTGGCACGAATCGCGGGGACAGCGCCCGCCGCTGGCTTCATGGCTCCAACTCTGCGCTGGCTGCAAAAGCATAATCCTGCCTTGCTGGAACAGGCGCGATATTGCTTGTTGCCTAAAGATTACGTTCGATTTCGGCTCACAGACGAGATCGCGACAGATGCCAGCGACGCATCAGCAACCGCGCTGTTCGATGTACGTCAGCGCCAATGGTCTACGGCGATCATTGAAACGCTTGATCTACCCGATCTTTGGCCTAATGTGTTCGAGTCAGCGGATATTGTCGGGGCACTGACGAAATCCGCCGCCGAAACGCTCGGCCTGACTATTGGAATTCCTGTCGCGGCAGGCTCTGCCGACCAACCGGCGCAAGCAGTCGGTAATGGGCTGATCAATCCCGGTATTGGCTCAGTGACCCTCGGTACAGGCGGGCAGATTTTTGCGCCGCTGCTCAGACCACAGGTCGATAACCAACTGCGGCTACATGTCTTTTGCCACGCGCCTGCTGATCGCTGGTATTTGCTAGGTGCGATGCTTTCGGCAGGGTTGTCGCTACGTTGGCTGCGTGATCTGCACGGCCTGACCAACGATCCTAACGCCTACCAGTATTTAGCGGATCTGGCGAATGGTGTGCCGCTGGGAGCCGAGGGGTTGCTGTTTATGCCCTATCTGGTGGGCGAACGTGCGCCGCTGATGGACCCGTTAGCACGCGGCGGCTTTGTCGGCCTGACGCTTGGACATGGGCTGGGACACCTGTCCCGCGCTATCATGGAAGGGGTGGCTTTTGCACTGCGCCAGATCCTCGACGTGATGATCGATCTGAACACGCCTGTTGAGCAACTGCTGGCTTCGGGTGGCGGACTTGCCAGCCCGATCTGGCGGCAGATTGTGGCAGATGTGCTGGCGCGACCTCTGCGACTCTCGACAGGCCGTGAACGGGCAGCAGTCGGGGCGGCGGTGATTGCCGGAATTGGGATCGGTATTTACGCCGACTACAGCGATTCACAACAGGCCGTCGCCGCCCCTTTTGAACTCACCGAGCCAGATCCGCAACGGGCTGCTTTTTACGCGGAACAATATGCACGGTTTGTCCAGCTTTATCCGTTGCTCAAGTCAATCTTCCATGATTTGCAGCGATAGAGGAAAGTAATGTGCAATTTTTGCACATTACCAATGCTAATCGCTACTGTGCGCGGATCTTATCTGGATCGATGACATACATAATGCGACGCTCGTTTTCCACCTGTCCCTTATAGACTGGGGTACCACGATAACGCAGCGAGAGTGCATTAATATGATCGCGTCCCCCTTCTTCTTCTGATTTAATCTCTGCAACGTGTCCGCGCCATTCAACGAAATGGTACGCATTTTGCGGATCGAGAATAAAAACCGTGACCTTCGAATTGAGTTTCAAGTTGCGGGCTTTTTGTCGCCCTTCCGCCGTGTTGATCCGTATATTCGCGCCGTCAAAATCGAACCAAACCGCTGTTACCTGTGGCTGACCATTGGGCATAACCGTCGTTACGGTGCAAACAAGCGGGCTTTCCAGTAGATCGGTTGCGCTTTCAGGAATTTGAACAGACATGCAATCACTTCCTTGACTTGTAAAAAGTAAGCTGATAATTAGAACGGCTCAGAGTCTCGAATTCTTACCGATGATTCTGCTAGATGTACCTTAAAAAATGTATCAAGACGCTGGAAATATTCAGCACGGTGATAGACAATGCCCTCGGCGTGGTCATGGTTAGGTATGCCCCAGAAGGTTACATCGACCCCGGCGGCTTTATAGGCGGCAGCGAGTTCTAGCCCATGATGGTACAGCACTGTGTGGTCTTGGTCGCAGTGAATGATATAGACCGCCTGTTTGTTGGCGGCAAGCGTAGACGCAGCGGCAATCGGGGCGGCTTCCCAGAGACGATCCCCACTGACCAGCCACCCCCAGATCAGTCCACCCGGCACAATGAACGTCGGGAAATTCGTTTTGGCGGCGGATTCAGTGATCTGTGTATCCGTGCGGGCATAAGCACTATCGGCCCACACTGCCCGTAAACGTGGCTCCTGAGCCGCCGCCAGCAGACTCGATGCTGCACCCATCGACTCGGCAACAATGCCGATCCTGTCCGGTGCGTAGCCTTGCGCTAGCAAGTAATCATACGCGCCTAGCACATCCCAGCGCTCCGAGTAGCCAAAGCTGATCCGCCCATTGCCAATGGTATCACCACCGTTATCGCTCAGATCAATCGATAGCACGTTATAACCAAGTTCACGCAATCCTTCGGCGCGATCCAATATATAGTCGGCATGGCGCGTGCCGTGGTAGCCATGCACATTGATGATCGCGGGGCCATCGCTTTGTCCGTGCATGAAAAAGGCATAAACCTTGTAATCCTGACCTCGTGACGGAAAGGTGACTTCCTGATACTCGCCGCTGGGGGTTGTACGCGGCAATCCGCCAGCGGGCAGCGATAGGACATCGTAGCCGACATGGGCGACATAGATATAGACAATCGTAAATGCCAATACAATGATAATCATCAGGGCGCGGACAATACGTTTTGGTGTTGACATAGGTTTTCTATCTGCAATGGCTGCGGAAGTTCCCTTTTAGTGTACAGCATCATGTCATCGGTCAAGCAATGACAAGCGTCTAATCTTTCTACGCTGCTCATGGTGATTATGGATGTGTCCGAAAGCCATCGCGTAAATCGTTCCCCCTGAGTTCTAGTAAGGGCAGTTCGTAGGGTGTATCGGGCAGCGGCGCATCCCACAATTGCAGCGGATTGTCAGCATTTGACGGGATCAGCACGATGAGGCCAGAGTCGGTAAGGAACGGTTTCATCGCGGCAATGGGCAGTAGGGGGAATTTAGCAGTGTCCGGCTTGAGCCGGGCATAGCCCATCACAAGCACGATCACGGCAATCGTCACGGGAATACTCAAGGCTGCATATACGATAAGGCGCGAGGGATGTTTCGCGATCAAATTGAACAGCAAAACCACGCTCCACAGCGCGAGAATCCAAAAGGCTGATCCCGCAAAGCGTGGATCGGGAGCGCTGAAAAACCAGAAGATCGCCGAGAGGAGTGCGGGAAGCAGAGGCAGCCATAACCGTAAATCTTCACGGTTCCGTCGGAAGATCAGCCAACCGAGTAAATAGATCACGAAGGTGATCACCACGACAGCGCAGGGCAATACAAACAGAAATTCGTTGAACGATTCTTTCATTAGCCCTGCCCATGTCGAGAGCCACTTCCAACTGCTAAACACAACAGCCGACTCCACATGCGGCTGGCGCGCATAACTGTACACCCAATCCGCCGCATCAGTGGCAATCGCCGCCGGGATTTTATAGTCCACAGGTAGTTCGCCAAAGGTGCTCGGAAAGGCCGGATAACCACTCGTCAAAATGCCGTGCATCACCCAAGTCCCCCCAATCAACCCGCCTACCACGACCAGCATGATCAACACTTGCCGCGCCGCAAGCTGTACTTGTTGCCGCTGCGACCATAACCACAGCGCGCACGCTAGCACGATCATTGCCGCGCCAAACACCGCGAAACTGAGTTTCATGGTGATGCCCACCGCAGAGAGCGCCGTGATAAAAAACAGTGTGAAGCGTTGTTCAGTTTCGACAGGCTCGACGACACACTTTACGAATGCCAGCGTCACGACAATTTGCAAGATAAACACGCTGAGATCAGGCGAGGGGCTGGACACATTCGCGGAATAAAGCTGCGGCGTAGTGCGATAAATGATTACTGGCAGCAGCAGCACGTATAGCAAACGCAACGGCGAAAACTCACGAGGGTAGCGCAGCGAGTAGATCAGGCTGTGTACCGACTGCACAATCACGACGATCATCAACAAACTGTTGGCGAGATGCAGCCCTTCATTCGCATAAGGGTAAATGTTTAGCGCGGCGACGAACATAAAAAAGGATTGGTTGAACGCTAGTCGATAGTGGAGATTACCTAATCCCGGTACCACTGGATATTCGTTCAGCCAGCGAATACTGGTTAGGTGATATAAGCCCGTGTCGAAATCCAGTTGCGCGTCTAATGCACGGTTGGCGACCCAAAAAGCAATCGGCGCAAGCACAACGATTACGGCGATTAATCGTGGGATCGATACCACTGATCGCTTGAGCGAGCTTATGCCCAGAATGAACCCTACTAATCCTAGCGCGCCCAATACCAGACACGTTCGCCAGTCGATAGGCAATCCCAGATGCCACACTTGCAGCGCCGCGATTAGGATCGCGTAGCCTATCCAGAACGCCATTAGCCAATTGTCGAAGGTGGGTGACCCTAGACCGAATGCTTTGCGGGCAAATTGACCTAGACCCGCTATCAGGCAAAAGAGCGCGATCCACGATGCAATGACAATGAACGGTGCGGAGAGTATGGTTGATGTCAACGAATGATCTCAATCTCACGAATAGTTTATATGCTTTTAAAATTGCCTAACAGCGACCATTCCTGTATACCTAAAGTCGCGCATACAGAACCGGCAAAGGAGCGCTCGGATGGTTCGACCCTATTTTATCTTCTTCGAGATCGGTGTCTATATCTGTTTCATTGCTTGTCTCTGGCACGCCAAGGGGCAAAGCTGGTACCGTGTCGCTGAGATCCTCTTCGCTGCCGTATACGGGCTGCTGCTCGAAATCCTGACGATCAAGCAGTTCTCGTCTTATCACTATGGTCATTTTCTGATCATGATCTTTGATACGCCGCTGGCAGTCGCACTGGGTTGGGCGGCGATCATCTACTCCACCATGGAGTTTGCGGATCGGCTGGATATGCCTGATTATGTGCGCCCAATCCTCGGAGCGCTGCTGGCGCTGAACGTCGATATTGTCCTCGATCCGGTAGCGGGGCGCATGGGTATGTGGACATGGACACAGCTTGGCCCCAACGATCAGTGGTTCGGTGTGCCATGGGGGAACTTTTTCGGCTGGTTTGTCGTGATCTTGTCCTACTCAGGATTACTGCGAATTTTGCGCCGCTGGCAAACCAATCAGATTCTCCGCTGGCTGTATATCCCAGTATCGTTCATTGTTTCGCTCATTCTGGTTTTGGTATTGGATCAACTCTATCTCGTTTTCAGTACAGCGATCAATAATGGCTTTGTGGGCATTGCAACCTGTGTCGTCGTCTCGCTGATCATCTTTGTTGTCTGTCGTCCGCGCATGATGGCGGGTGACTTCGAGTTAGATATTGTCGCTGTGCCGCTGGTGTTCCACGTCCTAACGGCTTCGGCGGGGATCTACTATGGCTACTATTTCCAGAATCCTGCGTTAGGGATCATCTCATTGATTATGGCAGTGTTAGGGATCATCGTCGCGTTTTCGCCGTGGTGGGCTACCCGCCAACGCACTCTCGCTGCGACCAAAATGGCCTAATCACAGCACAGGGACACAATCCTCTAAGGCTGTGTCCCTGCCCCTTACTCCCCCAACTGCTGCACGATCTTGATCGACTCTTTCAACCAGTCAATGTACATCTGCTCATTATGTATCCCCATATTCAGAGTCAAGCGTTCGAACACAAACTCGCGGCTCAGACCGGGTGTACCGACAGAAGGCAAGGGTATCTCGCGATACTTTGCCAACTGTTTTTCGTGTGCGTCAAGCTGTACTTCCAACAACTTGAACACCGTTTTCGGATCGACTTGATCCGCGAAGAATAACTGAACCAAGAAGGGTTCACGATGAATCGGGAGTTCCGATTGTGGCAAAGCCAACCAACGGAATAACTCGGTGCGGCCTGCCTCGGTGATATGGTAGACCTTGCGGTTTGGGCGATCTGTCTGGACCTCGATAGTGCTTTCGACAAACCCCTGTTCGGTCAACTTGTCTAGCGTGCGATAGATCTGCGCTTGGTCGGCAGGCCAGAAGTGCGCCACTGACTGATCGAAAGACTCGGTTTTCAGGTCGTAGCCTGTCATCGGCAGTTTATTCAAAAACCCCAGAATCGCATGGACTAGAGACATGATAGATTTCCTTGTTGACAAGCGTTTTGATTTCGCTTATTATACGCAATATCTAATATATGACTACACATATATATGACTACACATATCAAAAGGAGTAAGCAAATGTCTACTATAATCGCAGACCATTTTACCGCACAAATCGAAGGGCCATTTGTTGTATTTTTGGTCGGGATGCAAGTTAATAAGCCTTTTCATTTCAGGAAATGGATAAAGGTTTCTAAGGCCTTCGTTGGGATGCAACAAGTCCTAGCCGACCATCCAGAAAAAGGCTGTTTCGGCGGCGAGTTATTTTTTCGCTTCCCGCCACTAACAACTTGTTGGGTGTCCTACTGGCGTTCCTTCGAGGCGCTCGAAACATTTGCACGAAGTAAAGACGATGCACATCTGGAAGCTTGGATACGTTTTAATCGAGAGATCGGCACTGATGGCACTATTGGAGTCTGGCACGAGACCTACCCCATTGGAGAAGGTCAATACGAAGCTAGTTATGTCAATATGCCGCTATTTGGGCTGGCAGGGGCAACCAAACAGGCCATCCCGATCCGCGGTGGGTATCGTCAGACTGCACGGGGACGGCTCACAGGCAAAGCAGAAACGGCAAATATCCCTGAGCCAGTAACTGTAGTAAATGTAGTGCAAAACGCCGATGAACTTTTGAACGTGTCAGATAGATAATAAACCTATCTGACAAATTAAATTATGTGCGACTATAGAGAGGATCAATACTATGAGTGATACAGCACGGACAGTTGCAGGCATATCGCTATTAACTATCCCGTTTATTATGTATGGTGGATACTTCCTGTTAGGCATCATCACCCGCAGAAACAATGGGCTGGTGAGTCAGTTGCAGCATGATTTTTATCGGGCGGGCCATGCCCATGCAGGGGTGCTGGTGATTCTTTCGCTGGTCTGTCAGGTACTGGCAGACTCGTCACACTTGCCTTCGCCGCTAACGGGGATCGCCCGAACCAGTATTGCGCTTGCACCGGCCTTTATCCCGGCAGGATTTTTCCTCTCGGTGACCTCTCCGAACCAGACGAAGCCAACGCGGGTGATATGGCTCATCTATATCGGGATCGCCTCGCTTGCCATAGGCACGATTTTACTGGGCATCGGGCTGCTAGCTCCACGATAGATTAACAAGATTTAAGGTGCGTTCTGAACAACTAGCGCTTTACGATTGATTCCATTGTGGAAAGTTTTGAACGCATCATTAACTATCTCTAACTATCCGTCGCACCCTTCATAGCAATTGACTGCCGATCCGAGTCGAGTTCAACGGGCAAGGTGAAAGCAAAAATACTGCCGCCGCCGGGGTTATCCTCGATCCAGATCGTGCCGCCGTGCGCTTCAATGGTCAGGCGGCAAAACGTCAGGCCAAGCCCTGTGCCGCGCCGATGCGATCCACTCTGGTCGGCTTGTTGGAAGCGGTCAAAAATACGTTTTTTGTAATCGTCGGAAACGCCGGGGCCGTTATCGCAGACTTCGATCCGCACTTTGTCATTGCCATCGCGTCGGGCGCGAATCTGCACTAGTCCACTGATGGGCGTGAACTTGAGCGCATTGTCAACAAGATTGAGCAAAACACGCTCGATCTTGTCGCTGTCGATATTCAAAGTTGGCAGATCGGGCTGCATCACGATGCCAACGCTGATGTCGAGTTCTTCCGCCAGCGGTGACAACTCTACAAGGACACTTTCAGCGATAGGAGCCAAATCCACATATTCGGTTTCAAGCGTGATGTTGCCACTTTCCATTTTGGCAATGTCGAGCAGCGAATCGACGAGATGCAGCAGTTTTCGCAGCGCCCGCTGTGAAATATCAGTAGTCTTACGGATCGACTTCGCCATCTTGGTTTCGGCAGAAGCCAGTTCGCCCAGCAATGCCATACTCGCATTGATAGCGGTGAGTGGGCTGCGAAGATCATGGACGATCATCCTGGACAGGTCTTCGCGGGCTTGCGCCAGTTCGCGTTCTTCGGTGGCATCCGCAAAGACCATCAGCAGGCCAATCGTTTTGTTGTTCTGATCCAGCACCGCAGCAATCGTCCGATCCAGAAAACGAATATGGGGTTCTTCAAGACGATAGGACAGCCGTCCACCACCTGTCCAAGCCGATATTTTGAGCGTTTCTAGCAGCGCGGTCAGTGACTCATTATCGAAGCCAAGACGTTCTGCAAACTTGAGATCGGATTGCGCCAATAAATCGGCGAGACGATTCCCCGCAATTGCCACATCAAGGCTGAGTAGGGCGTTAACACGCGGGTTCGCCAACGCTACTCTGCCATCCAGATCGAACATGATCACGGCTTCGTGCATCGAATCCAGAATGACCTGCAATCGATTGCGGCTAGCAGTCATCTGCTCAAACAACCGTGCATTGTCCACCGCAATAATCGCTTGAGTCGCCAATTGACTGACAAAATCGACATTATCGGGGCTATATGCGTCGGGCGACTGACTGAGCAGCATAATCACGCCCATCACATCTTCATCGCGGACCAACGGTACACCAAGCTGCCAGAGTGGCGCACGTGGCTCCGCAGTATCAATATCGGTTAAAGGTTTGCCGCCCGCGAAAACCGTCTCAACCAAAGGATGTTTGACTAGATCGTCAAAGTTCGCGAGCGTATTACCATAACTAGCGACAAGTCGTGGCGCTGAATCGGACGTATCCTTGAGCAGCAGTACGCCACGATTAGATTTTGTCGCCTCGAAAGCACGATACAAGACCAGATTGAATACCTTATTTAGATTCAAGGTAGACGACAGTTCTTTGTTGATTGCTGCCAGTGCCGAAAGCTGCTCGATACGCCGATCCAATGCTTCATCGGTTTGCTGATACAGCCGTGCGTTGCTAATCGACAGTACCGCTTGATTCGCGAAAGCGCGCATCAACTCAATTTCGTCGCCGGAAAAACTGCGCGGATCGCGATAATAGCTGATCAGGATACCGAGTTGGTTTTCGCCATTGATCAGCGGCAGTTCAACCCACGCGCTGATATTCTCACGGCGCATAATGTCACGCACGGCAGCGGCTTGTGGCTCAAGCATCGCATTTTGGACTGCCAGCGGTTGAGCGTTACGACCCATCGAAATAGGTAACGGTGGATCAATCGCGAATTCATCGCTCAGACCACTACTTCGAGCCAGTACGATTGATTGCTCTCTGTCATCTGTCCACAAAAAGACCGCCGCGCCAATAGCACCCGTAATAACGATGGTCGATTGCACTAAGAGATCTAGCACGCGCCGAGGGTTAAGCGTGCCACTCAGTTCTGCCGCCAGATTGTTCAATCGATTAAGCTGGCTAGCTCGATCTTGTACCTGTCGGTAAAGCTGTGCGTTTTCAATAGCGATGCTGGCTTGCGTCGCAAGGGTTACGAGCAACCGCTGATCCCGTTCTGTTAAGCGTCGATACGGATCGTCCAATGCCACCGCGATACCGCCAAGGGCGCGATCTGGGGCAAGCAACGGCACACCCAACCATGAGGTTGGGCCACTTTCCGGCGGGGTCAACTTCAACATATGCGCCCGCGCTTCAGGATTCTCGCTCAACAGCAGCGGGGCTTTGGTCGTGATGACGTAATCGATCAGTTCCTTTTTCATTTCGCGGGTAGGCATGTCGATAACCTGCCAATGCCGTACCACGAGCGGAAAAGTCAACAGATCGCGGTTTGGGTCATAGAGCGCCAATGTGAAGTTAGGGACATTTAATAAAGTGGCAACCTGTAACTGGATCGTCGCTACGAGGGTGTTCATATCGAGATACGCCCGCATCGTGTGGTTGACCGCCGAAAGCGATTGTAGTTCCACGACCTGCTGGCGGTACTGCAAGCGGCCTCGTCCGAGTGCGGTTGCGCCAATCGCCATCACGATCAAGCCGATGGTCAGAATCACAAAGCCGCCTAGCGATTCTCTAAAGATCAACGCCGCCGTAATCACAAAAGGCAGCGGAACACCAACAGACAGGCCAATTGCCAATCGGTTTTGTAGCAATATCTCGCGCACATCTAGACCGCGTGACCAGACGGATAGCCCATAAAGGCCAACATAGACGACAACGGATACGCCAATAAGTACGGCTAACGGCAGAATATCGCTGCGGTGCAGTTCGGTAATGGGCAGTATCCCACCCACTAGACGGTAAAAAACATCCCCAATCACCAGACTCAGCGTTAATTGTGCTGCTGCCATCAAAGGCCGCTCGATCAAGCGGCGGTGGAAGCGCCACATTAGCCCCGATTCGCGATTATCCCAAAAGGCACGCAGCAGCCCACCCGCCGCCCCACCAATCGCCATAACGCCAAAGGCTTCATAATTCTGTTCGGGGATACCCATGCTCAGGTAAACCAGAAATCCAGCCGCATAGCCCAAACTGATCGAATCGCCTTGTAGTGGGACTTCAACAGTGACAATAAACGCTACCAAGCCAATCATAATAATCGCGATTTGCGGATCGGTATGGAGACTCAATAAGCCACTCATCGTCATATTGACGATGAACAGGATAGTTAACACACCAAGCAGCCAAGGCAGCCAAGGTGCGGGCGAACGTCGGATCATGGGCTTATTCCCGGTTTCGATTTTGCTGTAGTATCGCATATATCTGCGGGTTTCCCCATAGGCAGATGCAGTCGATGTTAATGCGTGTGGGTAGCAACTACACAGTTTACATTATACTTCTGGGTCTGGCTTGAGGAGCAAGGTAAACCAGAAAGCTGCGCCGCCCATCGGGCTGCTATCCACCCAAATCCGCCCGCCGTGTGCCTCGATTGCCAATTTACAGAAGGTCAGCCCCAGACCCAAGCCGCGTTGCCCGCGCAGTGCCGACTTTTGGATCTGCACAAACTTCTCAAAGACGCGCTCTCGAAAATCTGGCGGGATACCCTTGCCAGAGTCGAGCACGCCAATCCGGGCAAAGTTGTGATCTTCATCAATCCACGCTTCGATGCGTACCTCACCGTTGGTCGGTGTATAACGTAAGGCATTATCCATCAGATTGACCAGCACCCGGCGGATCAATTCCTCATCCATTTCTAGCGAGGGAAAGTCACCCGGTACGCAGTTCACAATTTGAACATGGGCAGCACTGGCAACGACATCCAACGACAGCATGGCTTTACGCACCAGCCCCGCTATGGGGATCAACTCTTTGTGAAGTTGAACATGGCCTGTTTCCAGTTTATCGATTTCCAGCATGGATTCGATCATCCGCATCTGGTTCTCACTGCTAGAAATCGCAATACTAATCACCTGATCAATCCCGGAAAAATCATTCGTGGTGACCATATCATCGATCATTCGCAAACTGGTGATCACGCCCGTCAGCGGCGCACGCAGATCGTGGACAATCATATTCGTCATATCTTCGCGGAATCGATCTAGCGATTTTTCTTCCGACACGTCGCGCAGCACGACTAAGCGCCCACTGGCAACCCCAGTATTGCGTTGAACAGGCAGCACCATGCTTTCAATGTCACGGACAATGCCCTCAATTTCCATCTGGAAGGTGTGGCGCGTGATCTCATCCGAGCTTTTAGCAAGGTTAACTAGAATATTATGGACTGTTTTGAACAAGGAGGTGAGGCTGTCTGACACGTCTTTGGAGCGATGCAGCTTTGCCACAAGGTGCAGCAAGTTGTCACCCATGTGATTCCGCAGCGGAAAGTTCAATAGGCGTTCGGCAGGTGGGTTTGCCAAGATCAATTCGCCGCCGTAGCCCAGCAAGATCACCCCGTCGCGAGTAGAATCAAGAATTGCCTGCATCCGGTCACGGCTGACCCGCACTTCGTCAAACAGGCGTGTGTTCTCAATGACAATCGCTGCCTGATTTGCCAACAGATCGAAGGCGCGTGTTTCACTGGCAGTGAAGTCGTGCGCTTCTTCAAAAGCAATGTTCAACACACCAATCACTTGCCCACTGCGTAGAAGCGGGATACGGGCGATTGCGCCATAACCCATGCCGGGGTTGAACTGTAGTTGGTGATGGAGCAGCGCCACATTCTCCAGCAAATTCTTTTCCCCGGTAGCGGCAACTTGCCAAGTATCACCATAACGACTGGGTTTACTAGCCTCGACGTTCTGGCGACCATCCAGCCACAAACTCGCGCCGAAAGTCAGCGTATCGCTATCACGGTCATACAGGTAAAGGTGTACATCCTTCGCATGAGCAATCGTCAGCGCAGCACTGACGATATGATCCATCACCTCGCGCAGTGAATTCGCGGAGAGTAAATCTAGAGACAGCTTGCGAAACTTGATGAGCATATCAATTTGGGCTTCGCGCTCCTCAAACAACCGAACATTGCTAATCGCCAGCGCCGCATGTTCAGCAAGATTCACCATAAATTGCTCGTGAACCGCCGTAAACGCCCCCACCTGACGACTTTCCAAAATCAGCACACCCACTCGTTCCTGTTGGCGAAGAATGGGGACACACAACACAGATCGCGCATTCGACAGCGAACCAGAATAAGCATCAGAGGCAACCTGTATGTCATCAATATGGGCAATCTTACCAGTAGCCATCACTCGTCCAATGATGCCCGACTCACGATCCCTCGACTCATTGAGCGGCGTGAGCGTACTGCCCTGCGGGTCGCGTTCGACATAGCGCAGCATGGTTTCACTACTCACTAGAGCACAGCCCGCCAGATCGGCCTGTGTTACCCGTATCGCGGTATCCAGTACATTATCAATAATACTGGCAAGATCCAATGAGCCGGAGATCTCGCGGGAGATCGCCTCGATCGCAGAGAGTTCAGAGACACGATCCGCCAAAGCTGCATCGGTTTGCCCATAAAGTTGGGCGTTGCGAATTGCCGTTGCCGCCTGATTAACCAGCGCTTCGGTAAGCTGGCGTTCCCGGTCGCTGAAAGTAGGCCGCGTTTTGTGACCTGCTAGCACAATACCGATCACTTTATCCTGACTGACCAACGGCAGAATATACAAACTCTCGGACTCAAACTGCTGTAACAACGCTTCATTTCCAGTGTTGTCTGCGTGATTTTCTGCACGCTCATTGGGCAGCGACATGGGAGTTCGGGCAGCAATTGCTTGAGCAATTGTCCTGTCGGATGTCATTGGCGTAGGGATTGCTAACGCTTCAGTTCCACGCTGGGCAAGAATATTCAGATCGCCATGGGTGCCTACCAGAAAGAGCACAATCCTATCGGCAGCGAGGACTCCTTGGAGTTCGTCAAGCACTGTCTGGGCCACACTGCTGAGATCAAGCGAAGCAGTAAACGTGCGTGACGCATCGACCAACCGCGACATGGCCTGAGCGCGTACCTGAGTATCCCGGTACAACCGTGCATTGGCAACCGTTACCGCCACTTGATTCGCTAGCGTGTTCATCAGGTCGAGTTCGCTCTTGCCGAACATGTGCGGTTCGGCGTAGAACGCGGCAAGGAAGCCGATTACCCGTTCGCTGGCGATTAGCGGCACAGTGAGCAGGCCAATGTAACCTTCGACCTCCGCCAGCGAACGCCAGCCAATAGCCAGCGGATCAGTCCGCACATCAGGGATAGGCATCGCGGAGGCACGGTTTAGCACCTGAGTTGGCCCACTGTTGCTATCGCGGGGAATATCTTGAAACTGGGCAACGTAATCGTCGCTCAACCCAATCGAGTGGACAAGGCGAAGTTTTGTGCCATCTTCGCTGATGAGGAAAATACCTGTCTTACCAGCGCGACCTACCTGAGTCACAATAGCGCAGGTCGTTTTCAATACAATATCCAGATCTAGTGTTGCTGTGACGACTGATGAGACATTATTGAGCAGGGCAAGTTCGTCTGCCATTTCCCAGACACGGTTGTAGAGGGTTGCGTTCCGCAGGGCAATTGTGATTTGTGCTACCATCGTCAACAGTAACTGGACTTCGGCGCGGCGGTAAGCGTTAGGGCGCTGACTTTGCAAAGCTAATACGCCCATTACTTCGTCGCCGGCTCCCAGTGGTGCGCCCAAATACGAAACCGCCTGCCCTTCGAGATAGTCGAGTCCGAGTTTACCCGCTTCCTCTTTGAGCACTCCGGTCAAGGACAACACCTTACCTGTGCTCATGATATATTCACTCAGACCATTGGCGTTCTGGCGCGTTTCCCATTGCACACGGCGACCCTTCTCCATGACGAACGGAAAAGTTACCGCTTCCATATCTGGCACATACAGCGCGATATAGAAAAGATCCACTTCCAGAAGGCGCATGACCTGTTCATAAATGCCCTGCATTAAGTCGGGCATATCTAGCCGGGTTGCTAGCGATTGTCCAATGCTGTTCAGCGTTGCCATCTCGACAATTCGACGTTCCAATGCGCCCCGTGAACGCTCCGAAACTCGAAACAAAATAGCCGCCAGCACCGTTACAATGGCTAGCAGCAAGAACGCCGAAATCTTTACGTTGTAATAGATGATCGGCATCAGCATGGCAATCGGCAACGAAAAGGCTTGCCCGAATAACAGCGCTGGAAAGCTCGCTTGGAACTGTTGGAGAGTCCCACCTAACCAGCGGACGCGTGCCGCCAACAGTAATTGATAGACAATAACATTGACGGCAAACATTCCGCCAATCGGCACGATCAGATATTGCCCCACGCTGGTCAGCGGCAGTGGCCCGCCCAACCAAGCGTAGACCAGACCGCCCAAAAGTGTTGTCAGACCATGAGCGCTCATATAGAACAGGAGGTCCGTGCCAGCTTCACGCACGGTATAGGAGGTTAATCCCAGATAGTCATGAAACAGCAACCGTCCCGCTTCGGAGAGTAAATTGCCGAGCAGTACGGTAATGAGCGCCGCCAACGGTCCGAACATCAAATACGCGCCGATAACGGCTATTGTATGGAACCCGGCATACAGCCCAAAATTGGTACGAAAAGAGAGCAACGCTAGGCTGGCATATAACAGCACATAAAATCCGACACCGACACCCAGCACTACCCTATCAATGCTGCCAGCGTGAAACAACGTCTGTTGGGACATGCTCCAGCCAAGCAACCCAGTGATCAGGCAAAGCACTACCGAAGCTACCACCAGCCGATCTAGATGATTTATTGATTTCAGCCGAGACTGTGAATAATCAGATGTAGTATCTGGAGTCTGGGTCATGAGTGTTTCCAAGGCTTTCAGTGTACGCAATGTTGGTTTGGTGTTTTGCCTGCTTTGGTTTGAATGATTAACTATAAAGCATCATCTATCAGGTTTGTGTTTAACGCAACGTATCTATCAAACCATCCCCATACCGTAAAATTATTTGCAACAAACAAGGTCTCCGTCAGTTAGAAGGGCGACCTTAACGATATATCTATTCTAACCTAAGATTCAAACGGTTGTCTATTGGTTATTAGATGCGTAAAGAGAAAATGTAAATAATCACTCCTTGAAATTGTACTTTAAAAGTGGTATACGCAAAACCCTCGGTAGTGCCGAGGGTTTTTATAAAACGGAAGGTTATGTAATTTTTCAGGAGTAGGTCTACCTCACCGGCTGATTTGATCACACACCCATCTTTGAAACCGCTTATCCCAACGTCTGTTAACTGGAAACACTAGGAGTCGCAGCGGCAGGGGGCTGTCCCGGCTCATTACCCGGGGCTGGAGGCTGCCCTTGAGCGCCACCCGGTAACTGAGACCCACCTTGGTTAGGACGATTCCCGCCGAAGCCAAATCCGGGACGTTGACGTTGGTTATTGAGCATCTGCGGTATTTCGGTGGTTAGGCGGACGATTCTACCGTCAGCTTGAGTCTGAGTGATTAGCCCTTCCTTCACGTCTTGAGCGATGGCTGCTTTTTCGGCGTTTATGAGCGCATCGATCACGGTTTGCATCTGGACATTCTTGCTGGCAGCGACTTGAGTTATGGTCTGCCCACTGATCATCGCCTTCGCCAGATCGGGGCAGCTCATGCCAAGCGCCTGTGCAATGACGGTTTCGCGATGCACCACATTCAATTCTGGCACGCGCAGTTCAAATGCGCCGCGCAGGATGCGTGGGGCACGCGGGGCAGGAGCGGGAGCTTGCTCGGTGGCAGGTGGGTTAGCGGCTGGCGGCGCGGGGGGAACAGATGGATTCTGCCGTGACGACATGGCATCCGCCTGAGCCTGCGTGAGCAACCCATCCTTGACGGCTTGAGCCAGATCGGCTTTCTGGGCGGTGGTGATAGCATCCGTTACAGTTTGCACCGTGATATTCTTGCTAGTTGCCAAGTCTGAGATCGATTTGCCGCCTACCAACGCGACCCGCAGTTCAGAGCCAGTTATGCCCAACGCCTGAGCAGCTACATCGGTATAGTTAGTCGTGCTGCATATCGTGCTACCCCGCCCAAAGCCAGCACCGGGGCCAAACCCATTCCCCGGCCCGCCACCCTGTGCGAACGCCGGACTAATCGCGACTCCACCCATGATTGCCGCTGAAACGACTAGAACAGACCACTTTTTCAATTGCATTACAGTACCTCATTTCATTATCGTTACACTATAGGCTTAGTTTTACAATCATGTTGTGAAGTTTTAACGAATTCAGCCATGAGATTTTGTAAAATTTCTGTTAAACCGCGGTCATAACCGCACCATGATTCCTTCTCGGGCGGCGCGGTCTAATGCATCGAGAACACGCATATTGCTAAGACTATCCATTGGGTCGTAGGTTGTGATACGCTTATTTTGCACCGCATCAGCAAAATCCTCAACCATCAGGGTATACTGGTTCGCTGCGGGAATGACGATCGTTTCGATTGGATTGTCGCCACGCCGCACATGAATCTCTGTCGGGCCGTCTTCCGGCGGACGAAACGCCAAACCGGCAGTAATGCTGCCATCGGGACCGCTTAAGGTATATTCGTTGCGAACTAGCGAACGCATTCCACAGGCCACATAAGCCAGTACATCGCCCGGAAAACGCAGTGTCGCGACAAAATTCTCATCCACGCCAGAGACTTTGCCATATACAGCTTGTGCCGTGACCGATTCGGGTTCTTTGCCTGTCACCATTCGGCAGAGATTGACGCAGTAGCAACCTACATCCAACAACCCACCGCCACCTATAGCGGCCTGAAGACGCACATTCTGCGCATCCGACATGGGCAACGAGTAGGTGAACACTGCTTCGATCAGGTTCAATGAGCCGACCACGCCTTCATCGAGCAGCGCCCGGATTTTGGCGTGCTGTGGGTGATAGCGATACATGAACGCCTCTGCCAAAAGAACCTTTTCGGCACGGAATGCATCGACGATGGTTTTCGCTTCGGCAACAGTACGTGCCATTGGCTTTTCGACTAGTGTGGGCTTATGCGCTTTGGCAGAGGCGATACTCCAAGGCGCATGTCCATCGTTGGGCAACGGGTTGTATATCGCGTCAATGTCAGGATCAGCAAGGAGTTCCTCGTAAGACCCATAGGCGCGTTCAATGTCCAGTTCATCGGCATAGGCACGGGCGCGGGCTGCATCGCGGCTGGCAACAGCGATCACAATGCCATTGCGCGATTCCTTGATAGCTGGGATAACGGCAGTCCGAGCGATATTGGCGGTGCTAATAATTCCCCAGCGAACACGGTCAGGCATAAGTAAAACTCCTCATTGAGATAGCTTATAGAACAATTTCAGGTACAAGCCGAATCGATCAAGTCTGCTAGATGATTCGATAAAAGATAATAACATGTTGCGTTTTGATTCACCTTACCCCGGCGTTATCGCCTACATTTTACAGTTCGGTTAGGTTTCAAGCGCAAACCTTGTTAGAATACAGAGTCAAGTGAAACGACATAAGCAAGGATATATCAATGCTGCTGGTAGACGGGCATAACTTGATCGGGCAATTACAAGATCTGTCGCTGGATGATCCCTACGACGAGGCCAAATTGGCAATGGCAGTTCGCAGCTATTGTATGCGTAGCCGATCCAAGGCGACACTGATCTTCGATAACGGTATGCCCGGTGGTGTCTCGAAGCAGCTTTCCAACAGTAATGTCAAAGTAATCTTTGCCCCGTCCGGCGTACAGGCCGATACATTGTTGATGCGTCGCGCCCGTGAGATGATCAATCCACAAGATCCGCTGCTCATGGTCACGTCGGATCGGCGCATCTTACGATTGGCCTATGCTTACGGCATCGAAACGCTATCTTCGCCGGAATTCGCCATTATGATTGGCTTTCGCCCGGTGGAAGTGGATATACAACCCGGTAAACCGCCGCCCGAACAAGCGCGCGTCAGTTTTGTCTACGATAAAGATCCTAACCCCACTATCTCCCCACAGGAAATCGCCTACTGGCTGCCTATCTTTGAGCGTAAATTGGAGAAAGCCCGCGCCCAAAAGGTGATGCAGATGCAGCGCCGTTCCCGCAAAAAGTAATTCAAAATAATCAATGAGGTTGGGTTTACATGCAGATTGCACTCGTCACATCGTGGCCTACCGAAGTAGGTGATGGCAGCGGTACAGCGGTCTTTTTCAATGCGCTTGTCGATGGACTGAGAGCTAGTAACCATAGCGTTGAAGTGATCGCGCCCAACTACGACATCTCGAACTACGTCGAAGTGACGCTGCGCCGCTTCCTGTTCAACACTGACCTTCGCACCGATCCGCGTGTCCTCGGCGCGGATCTCGTGATCGGCTTTGACTATGACGGCTATGGGCTTGATCCGGCTACCCGCCCGCCGATGCTCACCTCGGTACACGCGGTCTACGGCGATGTCGTCCAGTGGGAAATCGATCCAGTACGCACCATGGTTGAGGCGCAAGCCTTCTTTGATCGGGTGGCGATGGAACGCAGCGATCATATTACGATTGGCAGCCAGTACGCCAAAGATCGGGTGGTGGAATTGTATGACATTGCGCCAGAGAAGATCACTGTGATCCCACATGGACTGCGTGAACCCGCATGGCTAGCGCAGGCGAACACGCCGCTAGCCATTCCAAACGATCACCCCATTATTTTCGCGTTGGGAAAGATGTATCCGCGCAAACGATTCGGCCTGTTATTGCAAGCACTGGCCTTACTCAAAACCGACTATCCAAGTGTTGAACTGCGGATCGCGGGCGATGGTTTGGAGTGGGATCAATTACACGTGCTGGCGGATGAACTTGGGGTGAACGCGAATGTCACTTGGCTGTCGTGGCTGTCGCCAACTGGAGATAGTCTGGCTTTTGCGCGTGAATGGCAGCAAGCCGATATTTTCTGCCATCCCAGCTATCAGGAAACGTTCGGCTTCGTCTATCTGGAGGCGATGCTGCTGGGCAAACCAATTGTCGCGGTGCGGGCGGGCGCTGCCCCCGAAGTATTGGGTAACGCGGCGTTATTGGTCGAACCGGAAAATCCAGCAGCGCTTGCCAATGCCCTAGCGAGCTTCCTGCAAGATAGTGCCTTGCGCGAACGATACAGTCGGTTGGCGCGAGAACGAGCTGCACAGTACAGTCACGAGAAAATGATCGATGGACATATTAAGGTGATTGAGCAGCTTATCGGATCGACTAATTCTGCCAAGCGCTCGGTGAACTCTGTTATCGGCACGTAAGAAAAACAGCCTAAGTTAGTGTTAGGATACTTAGCTAATGCACAAGGAGTAGTAAACAATGGCAGATCGGCGCACACATATTCTTACCGGGGCGGGAGTCGGGTTTGCCCTGACCGCGCCGTTATTGGCACTTATGTATTTAGCCTCTCGTGTGGCGAATCTACCCATGGTGGCTTTCGACCTGTTCGAGTCGATTGTCCGCATCCCACAGTTGGGCGGGGTCGTGACCAAAGCCATTGACCTCATGGTAGGCATTTTCTCGCGGCTGCCCGGTGTTTCCACCGACTCGGCCTCGAAAGGCTTTGAGCAGTTTTCGGCGCTGGCGCAGTTTATGGTGATAGGGCTGGTAGCAGGCGTGATCTACGCGCTGCTCGAACCGCAATTGAAGCGTCAGGCCGGGATGGTGATTGGCGTGATAACATTGGGGATCGCGCTGCTGGTCGAATCGAGCAAAATTGACACATTGGGCATCGTGTGGCTCGGTGTGCTGTTTATCGGTTGGGGTTATGTGCTGGCGTGGTGCATCGATAAATTTATGTCTCTCCCTGCTGCGACAGTGGCCCAACCAGATACCGTGAACAACTCTCGCCGCCAATTCCTATACCAATTTGGTGGCAGTGCTATCGCTGTGACACTGGCAGCATGGGGTTTGGGTGGGCTGCTGAACCGCAAAGTGGATACGAGTGCGGGCCAAGCAATTGCTGCTGTGCCAACCAATACGGCGGCGACGGAAGCCGCCAATGCGACAGAGCAAAGCGGTGTATTTACCATTGTCCCCGGTACGCGCCCTGAGATTACGCCTAATGACAACTTCTACCGAGTTGATGTCAATGTGGCCTCTGCGCCTGCCGTTGATGAGAAAAAGTGGAATCTGTCGGTCGAAGGATTGGTTAAACAGCAGTTGTTGCTGTCTTACGACGACATCCTCAAAATGGCACCCGTTGAGCAAACGGCGACGTTGCAATGTATCTCTAACCCCGTTGGCGGCAACCTGATCAGCACGACGCGCTGGACAGCGGTTCGGCTGCGTGATGTCCTGAATATGGCGGGGCTAAAAGACGGCGTAGTCGAGATCAAGTTCACCTGCTCCGACGGCTACACCGAATCGCTGCCGCTGGAGTCCGCAATGGACGAACGTACCCTACTGACTTATGCGATGAACGGCAAAGCATTGGCGGATATTCACGGGTTCCCGATGCGCCTATTTGTGCCAAATCGCTACGGTATGAAGAACCCCAAATGGATTATCAAGATCGAGGCGATCAGCGAACCGCACGATGGTTATTGGGTCGTGCGCGGCTGGGACAAGAATGCCTTCCTCAAAACCGTGTCAGTGATTGATACGTTTGATCGGGATCATATTAGCGATGGGGCAGTTCCAGCGGGCGGGATCGCGTTTAGCGGCCCACGCGGGATCTCGAAGGTCGAGCTTTCTGTCGATAATGGCCCGTGGCAGCCTGCACAGCTAAAATCGCCCCTCTCGCCGTTAACATGGATACTGTGGCGTGCCAACGTGAAAGCGGCAAAAGGTCATCATAATGTGCGGGTTCGCGCCTACGAAGGCGACGGCACTCCCCAGATCGAGGCAGAGGCTCCGCTGCATCCTAGCGGTGCATCGGGCTACAATGACATGGATCTGGACGTATAGGGACTAAGCCCTCACCCCCAATCTCTCCCTTGTGAAGAGAAAAATATTGTCTCTTGGAAGTCCCCCTCCTTTGGGAGAGGGACTATTTCCGTTCCGGGGATTATTTGCCTATACATTTGAAATTACCAAGCTGAACAGAGGACGTAAAGAAAAATGTATTTAGTAACCCATTACGAGCTAAACTCAAATTAATTTAACCTTGAGGGTAAATGACGAAATAAGTTAGTAACCAAAGGAAGCATCCGTAGGAGTAAAATGTGCCAAGAATTCCAGATCAACTACTGAACTCGATTGTATATTTTTACCCAAACGTCGAAGCCGCAGAGCGTGGGACACCTGCTGGTGGTACAGGTTTTTTAGTCGATTTCCGAAGCCAATCTTCTGAACAGGAATACCGTTACGTGATTACGAATAGTCATGTGATCCGTAGCGGTGGAGTTTTTCTACGCTTCAACGTGGTTGATGGTGGCACTAACGTGAAGGAGATACCGCAGTCGAATTGGGTGCATCATTATGATAGTGACGATATTTGCGCTGCTATCTTAGAAAAGGATGCAGGCTGGTCTGCCACCGCTTTGCAATGGGATAATATCGCCGCCACCATACCACGAATGAATGAGTTAAATATGGGTGTTGGTGATGAGGTATTCATGCTTGGTCGCTTCATATCGCACAGCGGAGTTCAAAGGAACCAACCCCTTGCCCGGTTCGGTAATATTGCTATGATGCCCGGTGAACGAGTATTAGATGGGCGTCAACTACGCGTTGAAGCATTTCTGGTAGAGATGCGGTCTCTGGCTGGCTTTAGCGGTTCCCCAGTGTTTGTTTATATGGGGCCGGGAACCTATCGTGGTGATGGGCGCATGATGCCTTTTTACTCCGAGACCATTAGTCTCATAGGTATAGATACTGGACATAAACTGTTGACGAGTACCGTCACTGACAAAGCTACAAGGACACGGGTGAACGACAATTGGGTCGTAGAACAGGATACTGGTATTTCCATCGTGTCCCCTGTTTGGAAAATCCGCCAAGTGCTTGATGATGAAGATTTTGTAAAGCAGCGAAAAACGTCGTCACATAGTTCTTAAAAATTGCTGGAATGTAAATTGAAAAGCTCTGATCTGTGGAAGAGGCGTCCATTCTCATTGAAAACGCAAGTATTTATTTATGCCCATTTGATTGCGAATTTTTCAGCGCTTTGGCAAACAGCAGTAAAGCCAAATCGAATTTAGGAATCAAGGCTTGGTTCGGTAGATGATTTGCTGCATGGCTGTGCAGCCCTTACCCATACTCCCAAGAGGGACTCAGGGGCAGGACTGCTTACTCAAGCCTCGCTCATTTTGGCAACGATTCTGGCGATCCGGCGAGTCCGGGTTTCGGGGGTTTTGGCATCGTTCACTTGCCGGACAAATTCTTTGCGCTTCGAGTCGGACAATTTCTCAAAGGTTTCCAGCATTCCGGCTTTTTCGGAGAGAGCCGCCTTAAGATCATCGGGGATCTCAACGGTGCGCGGTTCCAGATCGAGTTCGAGCGTCACTTCTATCGTGTCACCTGCTTTGAGTCCCGTTGCGGCTCTATGTTCCTGACTCACGGGCAGCATAAAAACATCGCCGTAAAGGGCAACCGTGCTGCGATAGGTATAGCCATTTAGACTGACTTTGACCTTCGGTCTTTTTTGCTTCCCCAACTCGGCGATAATCTCAGGGGGAACCGAAATGCCAGTGGCGTTGAGTCCTTCTGCCTGCAAAAGCGTCGTGGTAAATGTGATTGTCATTTTGTTAGACCACCGCCGGGAATTTTTCGCCGATGCGGTTTTGCAACTCACCGAGCGCCTCATAGACGGCGGAGCGTACTTTTTCATCCTTGTCACGCAGCGCCCCATACAGCGGCTTGAGGGCAGGCATATAGCCCAGATTGGCGAGGGACTGTGCCGCCGCCGCCCGTAACGTGGGTTCTTCGCCTTCCTGCAACACGCGCACCAAGACTTGACGCGCATTCGGCCCCGCTGGAACGCCTTCGCCCTTTGCGGCGGCCCACGCAATCAGCCATGCCAGCGAATCCGCATCCGGGTGACGAAGCGCCCCGGTAGCTTCCAGCCCTTCAGCCTCAAGGAAGGCTTCCTCGGCAGCGTTACGGACATACCACTGTTCATCTTCCAGCAGCGCCCGATACAGTAGCGAGATCGCCCATGCTGCCTTGATTCGTGCCAGTCCAAAGACCGCCGCCCGCCGCAGCATCATTTCCTGCGAAGTCATCGCATCGCGCAGCACGGCGTGTCCTTCACCGGGAACCGCCGCCAACGCTTCCGCTACGGCCTGACGTAGTTCTTGTTCGCCTTCGACAAAGCCGCCCAACATGGCGGTCAATGCGGCTTCCGTGCCAATCGCACCAAGCGCCATGCCAGCCGAAAGTTGTACATCTGGCGACGCATCCTTGAGCATCGGCTCCAAATCCTTGATCGCGTCGGTCTCACCGAGAGCGCCCATCCCTACACAGCCTAATCGCCGTACATCGGGATCAGTCGAACGCAGCGCTTGCCGCAGAATAAACATGACATTTTTGTCGCGTGAACCGACCAGTGCCGCCATTGCCCGTTCTCGGATCGCCATAAACTGACTGGGCGAAAGTAGCGCCGAGGTTAGCCGCTTGAACAGGTCAGCCCGCCATGGCGCACTTGGTGGTGCATCGGGCAGCCACGAAACTAACTGGAACAAACTTGTATACAGTAAATCGGGCTGCGACCCCAACAACATCGTTACCGCATCATTCACCGGGATCTTGGCGGCAACAAAGGGCATTGCCAGTTCCCACGCCGGATTAGTGGCAACAGCATTGATCTTTGTGGGATCGGTACTGGTCAACGTCTCACTGGCGAGATAGGCATTAATCAGTGCATAGGTAAAGCCCGCCGTGTTATTGGGCCAATCGATCATCAAACCCGATGACCCGACCAGCTTATTCACAAAGTCGTCAATATTAAGCGTTGGCTTGCCATCTGGCCCGGTAAAGGCTTCAGTGGCAAATTCTTTCATGCGGTCACGTGAAAGCGGTTTGCCGCCCTGATTGAGGATCTCGGCGGCGATGCGCTCAATAACGGGTCGCGTCTCTTTTTGCTCCCAGTGCTGGCGAACATAAAAGTCATACCAACCATGCCGCCCAAGTTCTTGCTCATCACCGGAAAATGCCGCCCACGTCTTGAGCGTAATATCTAGCGGCAACCGCCCCCGACTGTTGGTCGTCACGCGGCGCATGATGCGTTCTTCGGGCATGGGCGCAGGTTTGCGCGGAGTCCCTGCAATAGCAGGCCATGCCACCGCCCACCGTTGAATCAGCCGCTCGAAATCGGAATCAGTCCATGCCCGCAAGAAGATCGGAGTCAACCCAAGATTGATCAGCGGATCGTAGCCAATGACCGGCCCAGTGGCGATAATAAAGTTCGCGCCGTAAGCCTCAACGAAGTGTTGCAGCCACAGTAGTTTTTCTGGGCGATCTTCGACAGGAATATCATCGTAGCCGTCGATAAGTACCATGCACGTTCCCGCCGCCAAGCGGGTGTAGATCATGCGGGGCAAGGTGCTGGCGGTGACGGCGTTGGCGCGATGTTGCAGCGCCTTGACCAGCGGTTCGGCGGGGTCTAAGGTTTTGATGACAGGCTTGGTGGGTTTGCCCTCGACAGCGGCAGGTATTTGTACGCCAAACGTTTCAAGCCGCAGATCGATGTCGCGCAGATGGATCATAATCGGCATCAGCCGCTGGAAGTTGACGAGTGGATGCCGATGCCCCGCTTCTTCTTCTTTGGCTTGCGCCCGCTTAAGATGTTCAATGGCCCGTTGCTGCGTATCCTGACGCTGCTTGAGCAGTTTGGCTTTTTCGTCGGGCAGCATATTCTTCGTTTCGTCCTCGAAGAACTCGTCAGAATTGAGGTCGATCTCCTCGAACTCGATCTCATTAGCGGCGAAAAGACCCATAATCGCCAGTGCCGTGCTTTTACCGCTGCCGGGTAATCCTAGCAGTGCTAGATGAGTCTCCCCAGCTCGCAGATCGTGAATGGTAAGCGTCTCAACGTTATACGAAGCATACGACTGCGGCATATCATGCAACATAGGGATGATGCGAAACACGCTGCCTTTTTTCTCGGAGTCCGGTTCGACAGGCTCAAGCCCGCGCAGAAATCGCGGCTCGACGTAAATATCGGTTAGATTGACCAGATCGCTAGCAATATGTGAGGCATTCAGTGTTTTTACCAAATCATTATAATAGCGAGCTTCGGCACTGTTGGTGATGAAGGAACGGGTAGATCCGGCCTGACTCTCTGCTGTCTGGCGCAGTGCCGTAATTTGGCGGCGCATACGAAACAGGGCAAAAGCGCTGGCAGCGGCAATGCCGAAACCTATCAGGAAAGAAAGAATATCAAAGTGCATAATCCTGCTCCACAACTTGCATTACTGCATCGATCAAGGCGTTCTGGCAAAGCATTCTGGATCGAACGGGGGTCTATGTGTTAATGCTGATTACTTTAATTGGCGACTTTTTTTTAATTTGAGCTAATCGGTACAATGCTGTATGCTGAAAGGACAAATAACATATTTTAATGCGTCCGCAAGCCCAATACGGATTATACTACACGCACTGGGTGCGGCAAATCCGCCGTCGTGGTGGCACACATTCCGAGTGGAATAAGCCGCAAAAATGACCGCGAGTAGTATAAACTGTATGGGGCTGTCACGTAGATTTAGACCTGTTTACCAGCCCGTTCGACCCAAAAACGAGATGCACCTTCTAACTGTTAGCCTTTTGTTATCCAGAAACAGCCTAAGGGGTTGTGATTATGCAGCGTACCAATGATATTGCCCCCTCGGAGTGGCGTTGGGTGATCATCTTCAGCGGCTTATTGGTCGCTATCACTCTGCTGCCTTATGCGTGGGCTTTTGCAAGTGACTCTCCCAATGACAACTGGCACTTCATGGGAATGCTGCCCAACCAGTTGGATGGAGCCACTTATCTTTCCAAGATAGGCGAGGGAGCACGCGGCGATTGGCTATTCACGCTGCAATACACCTCTGAACCTCATACGGGGGCAGCCATCAACGAATTCTATTTGCTGCTGGGTCATCTCTCACGCATCCTCGGCCTATCACCGCTGGTCATGTATCACGTCGCCCGGTTAGTAACGGGTTTTGTCATGTTCGTCTCGATCTACCATCTCGGCTCGGTGATCTGGCCCCGCTTGCGACCACGCCGCTTGTTTTTTAGTTTGCTGGCAGTAGGGTCAGGGCTGGGTTGGCTGTTGTTGACACTTTCGGCTGGATTTTCCGGTGGCTCGGACTTTAACCGATTGCCTACGGATTTTTCCATGCCTGAGTCGATCCCTTTTTATGCGACCTTTGTGAATCCACACTTCCCTTTGACAATTGCGCTGATCTCGCTGTTGGCAGCGACTTTCATTATGGTTTTCCGCCCCGGCTTCGATCAGCAGCCCACCTTGAGCAATGGCGGATTCAGTGTTGTATTGATTTCAGCAGCACTAGCGGTTATCCAACCGCAGGGGTTGGTTCCCATCATGGTTACGCTGGTCGTCTACCTTGCCATCCTGACGGTACGCACCCGGCGCATCCCCATGCTTGAACTTAACTGGATAGTCTTGGTAATCCTGCCAACGCTGCCTTTTCTGATCTACTATCTGGCAGTCGTCCGCGACAATGAGGCGATGCGGATTTGGAACGCACAAAACTTCACACCCTCGCCGCCCATCTGGAATTACATCGTCGGGTTTGGGCTGCCGTTGTTGGTTGCCATACCGGGCGTGTGGCGTGCCATTCGCCGCTTTGAACGCGATGGGGATCGCTTCATGCTAATCTGGCTCATAGTCAATGTGCTGCTACTGTATGCCCCCTTTAACCTTCAACGTCGTTTGGCGATTGGTCTGATTATCCCCATCGCCTATTTCGCGGTACGCGCGCTAGAAGATTTCTGGTTTCACCGGATTTTGCCGCCATGGCGCGACGCAGCATTGGTGGCTTTATTCGTCTTCATGATTCCAAGCAATATTCTGACGCTCGGTATCCCTATCTTCGGCGTAGTAAACCCCGCCGAAGGAATCAAGGTTGGGCAGATCCTGACTTCTGGACATGACGAGGCAATCCATTGGTTGAACGCTAATGCTCAATCCGGCGACATCATCCTTGCGCCGCCATTGACCAGCCTGTGGATACCTGCCTATAGCGATCTACGGGTCGTGTATGGACATCCCTATGAGACATTAAACGCCAAGGACAAACTCCCCGAAGTTCAGGCATGGTATCTTGGCGAGTCGGATCAGGAGTGCCGGACACTGCTCGAAAAATATGCAGTGCGTTATGTTGTCAGTGAAGATATTGAAGCGCCGGGTGCGCCAACCACTGGCTGCTACAAGGCGCTGGATAACCCCGTTGCGTCGTTCGATCACGTCTTTGTGTATGCCATTCGTTAGCCGCTTCACCGCGACGACCATCGGTTTTACGACGTGTTTGGCTATTCTAATCGCTGTGTTAATGCTGGTGGTTGGTTTAGGCCCGGACGCGCTCCCGTTTCCGCCGCACGCCGCCTTCTCAGACGCAGCGATTAGCCATTGGCCTAACGCACTATACTTGCAACAATCGCTGCGGGCTGGACAGATCCCCCTTTGGCGCGATCTACTGATGAGTGGTCAGCCGTTTGCCGCTAACCCCTTGAATAAGGTCTGGTATCCGCTGCAATGGCTCGTGTTGATCTTGCCCGTGACGCTGCACCTCAACCTACTGATATGGGGTCATTTGGTATTGGCGGGGGTAGGGATGCGAGCGCTCGGCTTGCGACTGGGGATCGGGCAAGGCGCAAGCAGCATCATGGGCGTAGCCTATGCCCTGACTCCGCGTTTGCTTTCGGCTGCGGGCGCTGGACATCTGGATATTTTATACGCGGCGGCATGGTTCCCCTGCATGTTGTGGGCAGTTCATCTTGCAATATTGGGTACGCAGCGCATCGCGTGGCGACTAGTTGCCGTAAGCGTTATCGGGGCGATGTGTTTTTTTGCCGATATACGCTTGAGTGTTTTTGTCTTTGGGACAAGTGCAGTCTTTGCGTTGTGGCTAGCCTACACCTCGCGACGCTATACAGCGCTGTTATGGTTGATGCCAGCATTAATCCTCATGGTGGGATTAACGGCGATCCAATGGTTGCCTGTGATCGCCCTTGCACCCTATCTGACACGCAGTACGATTAGCATCAGCGATGCCGCTACCCTATCGCTGCAACCTGTACAGATAATCGGGTTAGTGATACCGGATCGGTTTGGCTCTCACGAGACGATGCTGTACGTCGGATTGATCGTACTGATACTGGCTTGTGTCGGATTTGCCCGTGCGCCGCGCCGCCACGCCTTCTGGGCGATCCTAACACTAGCGGCATTGCTCTATGCACTTGGCGATCAGGGGTTGGTATGGCCTGTACTGGTTCATATCATACCCCCACTGTTATGGCTGCGTGTGCCGCCTCGCGTCTGGATTGTGGGAGTCGTTGCGCTAATTGTGCTAGCGGGCTATGGGCTGAGCGCATTGGCAGATCGCAGCTTAGTTCGCAGCTTTCAACGCCGCACCCTACAATTGATCGGCTTTGGACTGGCAATTGCCGGAGTCGGCATGGGGGTCGCTGCCGCCAAGTTCCCCGCACTAGGAGTCTCCATTGCGCTTGGTTTCGTGGCAGCAGGGGTATTGCTGTTCGTCAGCCGCCGACTTTCCACGCAAACGCTGTTTGTGCTGGCAGGCATAGTCATAATCCTCGATCTGGCGTGGATGGATGTTTCGCTGGTGCAAGGTCGCCCGCAAAATGTATGGCTTGATCAGTATGCGCCGCTAGCCCAAGCGATGCACGAGGCGGGTGTAACACGGCTCTATTCGCCCGATTACAGCTTCCCGCAGCAGGCCGCGGCTTACTGGCAGATCCCGCAGTTTGGCGGCATCGATCCATTTCAGTTGCGGGCGTATGTCACGGCATTTGAGGCGGCGACAGGCACTTATGCCAGCGGCTACTCAGTGACGCTGCCCGCCTTTGAAGGCAACCTCGCGACCACGAACCAACATGCCAACATTGATGCAAATCTGCTGGCGCGTTGGAATGTGTCACATGTGCTAGCTGGCTTTGTACTCGATATACCGGGGTTGAAACTGATTAGCCGCCCCGACAATCTATATTTGTACGCCAATGAACGCTATCCAAGCGGAACCACCAAGATCACTTGGGATAGCCCTAATCGCTTCACGGTGAATAATAGCGGCGATCAAACAATCAATGTGGCGGCGTGGGTTCCCGGCTGGAACGTCGCCGCGCCCGAAGATAACACCGAGATTAGTGTGTCGCCGTATGGACAAGTTAGCGCCACCTACAGCGATCCGCCGGGAATGGTGGTGGGCGCGGCAATGTCGGGCGTTTCGCTGCTGATTGTCATGGGGCTACTAGCTAGCGGGATCGTGCGGAAGTGACCCATCCAACTATCACCCGCCGCGAATGGCGCAATGTGGCACTGTTTGCGTTAGCGGTTATGCTGCTAACAAGTTTGCCCTATCTGGCGGGGGCGGCGGCGCAAACCCCAGACCGACGCTTCGGTTGGTTTCTGTTTGGCCTGTTCGACGGCAATAGTTATCTTGCCAAGATGCGACAGGGTGCAACCGGCGATTGGCTGTTTCATGTGACGTACACTTCGGAGCCGCACGACGGGACATTATTGTTCACGCCCTATCTGGCGGCGGGCAAACTAGCGGCGTTGTTCGTGTCACCCGCGAGTCCCGTTTTTACCGATACGTTAATTCTGGTTTTTCAACTGAGCCGACTTATCTTCGGTTGGCTGTTGATTCTAGTGACATATCGCTTTGTGGCGGCGTTTCTGGTCAAACG
>JBDTVG010000122.1:0-14558 GCA_040007395.1 Chloroflexota bacterium | reverse complement strand
AGGGTGAATAGAGCTGACTCATCTGTGGGGTCGGCCCAGCATCTAGCACACCACGCACGCTGCCCAGACCATCCTGAACCATCCAGCGCCACGAGTTGTCAGGGTTCTGCTGTTGGGCAATCCCGGTCGGGCTGTGCAGATAGCGGGTCGTGTTAGCCCCTGTAGTAGCAGCAAGCACTTGCGCCAGTCCTGGTTGGACATCAAGGACGTATTTGGTGACATTCGCGCCAACAGTCTGCTGCACGCGCCGACCCAACCCATCATACAAGTAGGCCGAGACACCTTCACTGAGTAAGCGGTTGGCCCGATCCCAAGCATAGGTGTTCACCCCGTCACTGGTCATGCGTCCAGCGTTGTCGTAGCTAAAGGTGTGGGTGCCATCGTTGATAATGCGGTTGGCGTTGTCATAGGTGTAGGTCGTGGTGGTCGGTGTACTCCCGATAGTCACGATTTGCTGGAGTCGGTTGCCCGCCACATCGTACCCGTAGCTGTACTGCCGGCTAGCGCCCCCCGCCACGTTGTCACCCGCAAAGCTGTTGGCAGTCATCAGCCGCGAGAGCGCATCGTAGCTGTATTGGAGCGTCTGCAAGTCATACAGTCGCGCACTGACCGAAGAGGTCATGTTCTGGAAGCGCACTGTGTTGCCCGTTGAGGCGGCGTTCTTCTGGGTGGTGTTGCGAACTTCCAGGGTGTGCGGGCCGTCGCCGGTTAGGGTGATTGCAATGGCCTGCGGGCCTGCCGCGGCTGCATAACCATCCACATTCTGGTTGAAAGTGCCGTCGATGTAGATGTCGTACTTGCCATGATCCGGGCCCACGCCCATGTTCAGGGTTAGGGTATCGAACATGAAGGCCACATGGAAGATCGCGTTGGTATTGGTGCTGAATTTGAAGGGATCGCTGGTCGTCCAAGTGCCTTGCGTGTAGTTGACCGAGGGGTCGTAGTAGCCCAAGATGACCTGTCCAGAGGCCGCTCGTGCCACTGCTTCGTAGACTTGGGTACGATTGCCACGCGCATCGACGGTATACAGGAATTGCCCGCGTGTCTTAGCATTGCTATTCGTCGCGGTACGCAGTGAGGTCAAGCGGCTAGCGGCATCGTAGCCATAGGTGCTGTTGATGCCAGCATAGCGCTGGACCGTATTCAGGCGGTCGGCACCGTCATAGGCATATTGGGTCGCCTGAGCGCTCCAATCGGTCAAGCTGGTGAGGCGGCCTTTAGCATCATACTGGTAGGTCACGCTCAGATTGCCCGGTAGCGTCAACTGGGTACGCAGGCCACCCGCGTCATAGACATAACTGACCGTCTGGTCTACCGTGCCGTTGCCATCACTGTCGAAGTCGGCTTTCACCAGACGACGAGCCTGGTCGTAGGTCAAGGCTGTACTGCGTACCAGAGTCGCTGCGTTCCATTCGTTCATCACCATCGAACGCCCCAGCCGATGGTAGCTGAACGTCACATCAGGCGTATTCTTGGGACTCTCGTTGAGATACTTGAGACTTGCCACCCGTCCAAGTTGGTCGGTCTCCTGCTGACTCACCGTACTTAATGGAGTTGGGTTAGTCAGTGTGGTCCGCACCACGCCGATGTTGGGCACAGCATAAGCCGTCGTCCAGAGGTTACCCAACGGGTCGGTCAAACCGGTGCGGCGGTCAAGCAAGTCATAAATATAGGTCGTCCGATTGCCTCTGGGGTCACGGAGCGCCGTCGTGCGTCCCGCTTTATCATAGTCAGCTTGCACGATGATATTGCGGTCTTTGGACGTACCAAAGCCGATAGCAGTCGTGCCGTCACTCTTGGTCCAAAGGGTACCGTTCCATTTCCATAGTACGGGATCTTGCCCATTGTCTAGCCACGCTTGTACCACTGTCTTGCGACGACGGGCGCTGTCATAGCGATACTTGGTGATGAAACTTAGCGGGTCGGTGAGCGACTCGATTTGCCCATCCTTATCGTAGGCGATTTGGCTGGTATTGCCCAACGGGTCGATCATGGCTACCTGCTGTCCCAGTTGGTTCAAGGTATAGCGGGTGACAAGATTCTGGTCGTTATTGGTCCCATGGGTGAGCGGATTGTAGAGAAAGCTACCATTGACATCGCGTGCGTCAGGCGAAGGCTGGGTTTTGTCGTTGGTCCAGTTGCGTAAGGTTCGCAGGACTCGTCCGCCTTTGTCGTAGCAGGTATAGCTCATCGTAGCAAGACTGGTGCCGACGGCCTGTGTCACAATCACCTGTCGCCCAACACGGTCATAGCTGAAGGCAGTTTGGGTACCGCGTGCGTCGGTGGTCAGGGCCACACGCCCAGCCAGATCATAGATGGTCGTGCTAATCAAATCCTGATCGGGACGAGTGGCATTGTAGATGCCGGTCACGAAATTCGTAATGGTTTTGGCGCGCCGATCCAAAGCATCATAGGCAAATTGCGTGCGATTGCCCGCCGAATCAAGAGTTGCCGCAACTCGTCCTTTAGCATCATAAATGGTCTGTGTGACAAGATCTTGGTCCGCGTTGGTGCTCAGGATATAGCCAGCGCTGCGGGGGTCGCGTGGACCACCATCGGTGGCAGTACCGACCGCATTGACAATCGTCTTAATCTGTCGTCCGATACTATCGTAGGCAAACCAGGTTTTGCGTCCCAATGGATCTTGCGTCCACAGCACATACCCATTGCTGTCGTAGGTGGTCAGCGTAATCTGGTCAACATCTGACTGCGACACAACAGGATTATAGGTTGCACTGCGCGGGTCACGCACCCCCCCATCGGTAGCGGTGCCAACGGCGTTGCGAACGGTCCGTATCACACGACCCAAGCCGTCATAACCTGTCCAGGTATTGCGCCCCAGACTATCCGTGGTATACATCACTCGCCCAGCCGCATCATAGGCAGTCTGAGTAATGAGATCCTGATCCGGGTTCATGCTGTACCGGTAGTTAGTCAGGCTCGGATCAGCCACGAGGTCATAGGTTGGCTTGCTGGCAAAACGGATGGTCTTGACTTGCTGTCCCAACCCGTCATAGCCAAAGAGCGTGAAGTTGCCGAGCGCATCTTGGGTACGTTTCACCCGCCCCATGGTGTCGTAGTCAGTCGTGTCCACCAGATCTTTATCAGTGGTGGTGCTGACCAGGTAGTTCGCGAGGCTCGGATCAGTCAGGATGTTGTAGGCAGGTTGGCTGGCACTGCGCACCGTCTTGATAGGCCGATTGAGGCTGTCATAGACCGTGAAGGTCGCATTGCCCGTCACATCGGTGGTCTTGACCAGATTACCCGCCGCATCGTAGAGACTGGTCGTGATGAGATCTTGGTCTACCGTACTGCTGGGTAAGTACAGACTCAGACTTGGATCGCCTGTCCCATACTCATTATTGTAGGCAGGTTGGCTGGCGCTCTGGACCGTCTTGACCAGACGGTCAGCATCATCGTAGCCAAAGAGCGTTACATTGCCCAGAACATCCGTCTGGCTGCGTACAAACCCACGCAGGTTGTAGGTCGTGTCAGCGATGAGGTTCTGGTCATTGTTTGACCCATGCGTGAAATCAGCACGTAGATGAGCATAGGGATCGCTGATACCAGGCACCGCCACATAATTGGTGATAGTGCGGATCACTCTGTCTAATGCGTCGTATACAGTCAGGGTTGTGCGCGCATAAGCAGCTTGGGCATCAGTCGTGGTCTGCACGCGACGACCTAAGGTATCGTATACATAAGTGGTGATACGGTTTTTATCCGGCTTTGTCGCATCGTACAACGCTAACACCTGAGACAAGTTCGTCGGGTCGGCTCCCACACCAGGATCATAGTTGCAGATGCTGGCGATGACGTTGCCTGCCGCATCATACAGCGTAAAGCTTGAGCTACAACTACCAAAGGTTGTGTTCTGATTGGTCTTGATGACCCGCCCAGACGTATCGTAGAAGTAGGTCGTCACCACATTGTTGGCGGGATTGATGGAGTCGTTCTTAGTAAGCGTTTGCAGCAAACCATTCCCGTTGCCCGACGCATAGTAAGCCCGCGTGGTTTGCTGGAGCGGCTGACCACCATTAGGATCTAGCGTTTGCTCGGTTAATAGGCGCTCATGGGTATCATACGTGAATGTCTGCCAGCGCAGTGTTATTGCGCCATTAGGGGTACGCACCCGAATATCGGTGGGCTTGTGAAGAGCTGGACCCTGATCCAAAGGCATATAGCTATATACCGTTTGGTATCCCTGCGCATCCACACTGGATTGTAGTGTTCCATTGCTTTTCCCACTGCTAGTATTGTAAGCAAAAGCTGTTTTATTGCCTTGCGCATCCACCGCCTGTTGTAGCTGCTTACCATCGGGACTCCACTGGAGCAACGTGGTATTACCGTTTGCGTCCTGTTGGGCTTCGGGACGATATTGGTAGTTAGGGTTTTGTGAGGTACTGTTGCCAGCCGGATCCTGATGACCTACGTATAGCCCATTCGCAAATTGATGGATCGTTGTTTTTTGCGCGATTGTCTCATTCGTCGCGTTTTGTCCGAAGGCAAAGTCCGTCTTGAGAAGTTCCTGCCCACTATTCTTGATGCCCCGCTTTTGGGTGATAGCTGACAGGGATGCACCAGAAAACGTGTAGTCCAGATTTTCCAGGGTAAGCGTGCTTTCGACTGAACCATCCCCATCCATATCCACCGCAGGCGACTGGCGTTTTGTCAGGAAATCAAGTTGGTTGCTGATGGTTTCAGAGGCATGTTGACCGTAATAATCGTAGGTCCATAGGTTACTCCGTACATCACGGACGCTCGCTAGCAAGGCTTTCGGTGAACCAACGGTCACCCCGTTATTTTTCTGTGGTGTATAGCCAAACTCCACATAGATGCCTGCGGGGCTACCTGTACCTAACCCCGTCGCGTTCTGGTCGCCCACCCGCCATAGCTGCCCATCGTTGTACTGTCCAGGGTTGCTAATGTAGGAGAAATTAAGCTGCCGTCCATAGCCATCGTCCACCCGACTTAGCTTAGTACCAGCATAGCTATACGTCCACGTTTCGGCCTGTCCAGGCCAAATACGTGTTATAAGCTTGCCATTGATATCAAAGATATACGTCGAGGTATCCGGCGCAACCCAAGTGAATTGAGTGGTCGTGGTGTTGTAATCGATGTACGAGGCTGAACCAGGGTCGCCTTCGTAGTGATTCGTGGTTGTCTCAGTGAAATGCGCTTCACTTGCGCCAAGGAGCCGGGCAATAATCCGGTTGGGAGTACCCACAATTTTGGTTAGCTTGAAGAGATGGTTGTGAGTCCAACCCATCCCCATGAATTGATAGTTCCCGTCCGTCTCTTTGCTCTGACGGAAAGTACGCGTGAACACCAAAGGCCCTGCCGGGGTATTCAGCGTCAGATCGGTCATTTCCTCGAACTTGTCGCCATTTTGCAACTTAACCGGGTTACTACTGGGAGTATCGGCTATGTTGCAGTAATGACTGAAGGGATAAACGCCTGGACCGTCATGGGACATTGCGGGCGGCCCGCTAACCAGCGCAGAAATAATCTTGTTACTCCAATTTCCAAGATTAATACTGGCCCAATTGGAAAAGCCATTGGTGCCCATCCATAGGTTATTCCAGTTGGCTCCCCTATCTGGCGTATAGGCCAATGTGTTTGTTCCACCGATAAGCAGGTAATCCTTGCTGGACGACCACCCGGCCAGGGCTTGAACTTCCCAGCCGGAAGTGAGGGTCGATGGGTTCCAATTCACCCCTCCATCATCCGAGGTGAGCAGTTTCCAAATGGTGTTGACATACACAGCCGCATTTAAATACTTGCCGTCATGCAGGAAGCTGTTGAGGGCCTGACTATTGAGAGGTCCTCCGACATTACTGACAGTTGCCACTTGATTATTTAGGCCTGAAGTGGATAAGTCGTGCTGATCATCGGCTTTTTGGAGGGCAATAAGATTTTGGCTCGTCATTCCGGAGAGGCCATTCGCTAGGGTGCGTGGCATTACCGTAACGCCACCACTCGCCCCTATCGAAGGAATGCTCAAAGGTCTGAAACTCGCCCCCAGATCTGAGCTTTCATAGATAGCGGCATCCGTGCCTGGAACGCCTGCCGTGACCCAGACCTTGTTTACGTTGCCGGGCCTGTTGGACAGTGGTGCAAGGCTGATGCTGTAAACCATGTTAATACTATAGCGGGCAACCTTTGTGCTGCTGACTGTGTTGAAGAAGTCACTAGTATAGTTATAGTAAACGTAATCGGTGCCAGCGATGTTACGCTTTGACAGCCAACCAAAGTAGTTTCTTTGGTTAACACTGCCTTGGATATCACTGATGTTTATACCATTGACTGAGATAAGTGTGTGAAGCGCACCAAGGTTATCAGTAAAATAATTCATGCGGTCATTCGCGATAAGATATAGATTGCCAGTCGTGTTTGCGGTAAAAGTTGCTCTACTCCCAATAAGCGTCCAAGAGCCACTGGTACCAACTCGTGCTAACAAAGCCATGCCATTGAAACTAGGTTCAATTTCATCCATCAGCACAATATTGCCATTCACAAACAAGTGGTAAGTTCCATCAGGCCCAGTAAAATCATCAGCTGGATGATCCCAAATCCATGTACCTGAGGCCGAAATACTAACAATATCTCCAATATTGATGACTATGCCAGTGTCGTTGCCGGGAATATTGGCTGAAGCATAGGCATCAAAACTTATCGTACCGATAGGATTAACCACCTGCCAGATAACACTTAGAGCGGTAGCATCTGGAGTATAGGCAATTCCATTGGTGCCCAACAAAATCAATTGTTTAGGATTCCGAGGGTCTGCGATCAGCTTAATCACCGTACCGATAGTTAAAAGTTGAGCAGGGCTTGGTGAAATCTTTTGATAGGTTGCCGTATTACCTGAAACCCCAGTCGCACGGATTACATACCCTTCTGAGGTGGCGAAGTTAAGTTGAGTTGGCGCGGTAAGATTCGTCATAATTTTCTCCTAAGAACGAATAGCTACGTTTTCGGTTAAAGGTTAGGCCGCCTGGTTACTTGATAGGCAACCAGGCGCATTTAAGAAAACCTTGATTCCCCAAGGTTTTGGTAACAACAATCAGGACTGTGAGCGGTGTGCTACTTTATGCTGTCCGCTTCGTGAAGTGTGGCGTTCTAAGGACGCAATACGCCGCTGGTGACAATGCTGAGGCGTAGGTTAGTCCCACTAGTAGCCACCCCGATGACGGTACCATAGCGGGTATTGGTGGCCGCTGAGTCCAAGTCAGCACTCAACGAGAGGCCACCCGCTCCTGAACCTAGGACGTAAACCTTGCTGGTTGCCAAGAGGTTGGTAAACGTCACATCCCCTGAGGTGGCATATTCCACCGGTTGACCGGATGAGGCGCTGTTGAGAGCTACCCCCACCACGGCCGCTGCCGCTGGCGAAGTCTGCGTCGCAGGCTTAATCTGGTTATTGTTCGCTGCATCCGCATAGACTGTCTGGCCTGCGGTAATAGTCGCTCCGGCTGTGCCACGAGCGATAACGGTATTGGCATTGGCGGGAATTACCCCACTGGGTACTACAACAATATCTGACATGGTTTTCTCCTCGAATAGTTGATTATTTAAGTTTTCTGGGATAGGTTAAACATTTATTTGAGCGGAACAGGAAGTCGCCTTCACAAACGATTTCACTTAGCAGCCAAGTAAAGGTATGCCTACTTCGTACATCGAAACATATGTTCTGTGCGGGCTGCCGAAAAAATGCTTCCTAGAAGCATATTCAGCTAATCTTGCCTAGCCGGTCCTGCTGATCGCCCCCCTTCAATTCCAGTGGGTCTGGATGATCGGGTGCTATGTGCTTGTGCCATTTGGATCTTAGAAAAGGATCCGCTTACAGTGGCAACTGTTTCTGAAACTCCTCCAACTGTTGTTCCGCTTCCTCTAGCCGAGCTTCTAATGCTTTGACCCGCGCCGTCTGCTGGATACCGCCTAATAGAAATTGAAGTAATGCTACTAGGAGAATGAGCAGCGTATTGAGCGTACTGTGTGTTCGCTGATCCATTTTCTTTCCCTATCTTTCTCGTGTATTTCTTCGTTTTTGCCTTTCTTCCTACTTGGATAGGCACTACCGATGAAAGTCATCGTGCAACGCGGCCGATTGATTGCTCCCCATGGAGGTTCCTGAATGGTCAGTGCTTAACTGGTGCTGAATAACGACCAGTTGCTGCTCGGCGACTTCCAAACGGCGGACCACATCCTCAAGGCGAACCTGGTCTGGACCGTGACGCTGGAAAAATTGCACGATACCCACCAAAAGCACCAGTACCGTGTTCAAGGTTACATGCGTGTTCTGATCCATCTTGCTCCCTCCTTATGTCACACTGGTCTGATAAAACCTCCTTCTGGCTGAACCAACTAAACTTGTCGATGGATCTGCCTGTAGCAAGTACTACAAGCAGATCGCCAGTAAAACTAAGTAATGTAAAGGGGTACTTGCACTAATTTACTCGAACTTTTGTTCTATTTTTGCCGATAAAAAACTCCTTTCTTCAAGGATTATCCGGCACCGATGGCACCCATTTAGGCACTATACTGTGTTAGGGATCTTCGCTGGGGTAGTGGCCGCCAGCGTGGGGTACCTACCATGAAGTAGGTGATCCGGCTTTGTGCGTATTTGCCCAAGTGGGTGTATAATCGTCTAAAACAAAACGCTCACCTGTTGAGGTGTAACGTGTTGATATAATACACCCACTTGGTGTATCGTGTCAAGGGTTTTTTGGTTAGAATTCTTAAACTTTGGAAAGGATCGGCTTTATGCGTACTCGCGCCTTACAGGGGGATCGGCTGCGTCAACTGCGTGAAAGTCATGGCCTGACCCAACAGCAGTTGGCTGAGCGGTTACTCATGAATATCAATCAGATCCATCGCTATGAGAACGGGACGGCCGATCCCTCGGCTTTCCAACTCAAGCGCATTGCCAAAGAATTGCAAGTTACCTCGGACTATCTACTGGGCTTGGTGGATGCGACGGATGAACATCTGCAAGAGTCCACCCTGACCAACCAAGAACGGCAGTTCCTCGAAGCGCTACGCCAAGGGAAAGTACGTACCCTGCTGCGCCTGATCGATGAGACTATCCCAGACGAACAACAACAGTCGGATGTCTCCGGTGTTCATATAACACCGGACCGCTAGCCGCTGGACATTCGTCAGTGACCGATACCAGACCAAGTAATATTGTTCATGCACCGTCAAGCTCACTGCTACCTCCTAATGAGAGAGTCAAGCCAGCCGGTGGGCCAGATCTCAATGACTTGGCCCACCGGTGGTCGCTTTAACAGCAGTCTGGGCTTACCTACCCTCAGTCTACTGTCTTGCAAGGGATAAAATGGTGGAAGGCGTGCAGTGCCGGCAGGATTAGCCTGCGGCACTGACTGGCGCTGAGAGCGGCTTCGCTCTGAGAGGCAGCGCGCACTACTTCACGAGAAGTGTGCTGAACGCATCGTTGAAGGTACATCCTAGAACCAATGTTCTATTCTGTCAAGAGAAAACCCTGACATCATTAGAAAGTTCTTATGCTACGAGCTTATTAGAAACTAAATTCAAACTTACTCAAGTTAGTAGCTGGACGACCAAGTTCAACACAGTGTCCATTTTCAAAAGCACTTTTGAAGTTCAATACTACCCAGCCCATCGGCTGTGGAATGGTTTCCAAGCGTCTAATATTATGTTGGAAGTACGCCTAACCGCCATTAGTCGTACTCAATTACTACCCATTTTCCGATGGGCAAGTTCGGCGGCGGCCGCTTCCCGTATCATCCGGGTTGCATCGTGATCAAGCAACGATTCGAGCGCCGTTAACCGTTCCTCGAAATCGATCCGGGCGGGCATACCAACCGCATAGGATAGCCATGCCACGAGCGCCTTAACGTTGCCACCCATGCCGATAGCAAACAGCTTATCAAGCGCTTGCGCCACGCCCTCAGCAGTACAAGCCGCTTTTATACCCTCAATCGCTGGCAATTCAGCGGCAAGGGCGGGCCTGCCCGGGCTTTTAATGCCATGCCCTTTTAGAAAGCGCCCGTGTTCATCCCGATTTGTCATCATTCGCTATCCCGCGCATTAAAGCGCTGTCATCTGGTTGCTCGGCAAGTTTGCGGGCGGCGTTCTTGATCGACTCATTAGGATCACCGCCCAGTGGCGTGTTCCGTAATTCTTCGATCATCAAGCCAAAGGCTAGATCCGAATCGAGGCCCATCGCCTTAATGATCCGATAGCCCAATGTTGCGCCTTCAGTGTCAGACAGTAGCTTGAAGTTAATTCCCTTCAGATCCATTGATTACCTCACTTTCAGTTAGTCGGCAGCGTTCGTATATTTGCCGATCTAGGTCAAGCAGCGTTTCGATTGTCGCGACGGCTGGCACTTCAAAGGCCCACATTACCTCACGATACACGAGGGCATGGCGGTCACTGTTGGCAGCACAAAGACCCGCCGCTATCCAAAGAGCACCTACCTTGTCAAGTGCAGTTGGTCGGTTGGCTTCTATATCAGCAACGGACTCAACCAAGTCCCTTAGCAATTCAATAAGACTGAAACTGGCTTTCTTGCCCGTCACAACCCCTTTGAGTGTCGCCAGCCCGGATAGTTCAGCCCTTTCGATCCCATACACTTTCGCAACATAGCCTAGCGCCAGTGCTTCAAGGCTCTTTTCCGCATTGGTTAGTCGTGTTTGTGCGGTCATGCTGCCACTTGGTGCATGGCATATCCACTGGCGCATGGCTGTTCCAACGCATAGGGGTACTTGCCGCGTATGGGGATTGTGCCCTCATGGGGTAACACTGGCTTGCTGGTGTAACCGGCCCCCTCGACAGTGTACGCTGCTGTGACTGTCTTAGGCGTGTACAACGCCAGATCCAGCCCGGTTGCTACAGTTGCGGCGGTCAAGATAGGTTTATTCATGCTGATCGATCCACTCAGCCTGTAGCTTTTGGGCGATGTCGAACAATCGGCAAGTTTCGCGGCGAGTAAAATGGCATTTCTTAGAAACCGCTTTGAGGGTAAGGCCGTTCACTGTCACTTGGGCATACACTAGTGCGGCAGCATAAGCGTCTGGATGATCCCCCAGATACCAAGGCGGCAATGGCGTGCTATGGGTGTTTTTTAAATCCACTGACCAGCGCTCGATCTCAGCCGGACTTACGCCTTGATCCGCCATAACCTTTAGCAAGTTCTGATTGACCTGTTCAAGTGGAAGAAGCTTATAGACCGCCTCTCCGTTCTCGTCTAAGCCTGTTTCTTCCAAGAATACGCCTACACCTTCTTTTAGCCCCGCTATTAGAGTTTCCCGGCTTATCTTTTTCATGCTCGCCCTCCTACATACTCAGGGCATGGCGTAGTCTCAGCACGCCAGCACGCCAGCTCGGCAACCTCGGCAGGGGTTAGCGGTTCCGGCGGCGTGGGCCATGCCGTATCGGCTATCGGTGAACCGTTGACTGTCACGGGGAGTGATTCGGGATTGTCGTCTCTATCATTTTCCTGATACATGGTCGGCTTGCCCTCACTTCTCGAATTAAGCAGGTGCATCACATCGGCAGGCAGATGATCCACGAGAGCATTACGCCAGCGCTCCGCAAACAAAGGTGCATAGCCCACACCGTCAAAGCGGGGCATTGCAATAGCAGTCTTTAGCACACTTGTCTTTGGTTTGGATGTTGCTGGCTTCACTTGAGCCGCCAGTGCGTCAGCACGTTCTTCAGCAGTCATCTGGTAGGGCGTGCCAGCTTGCCGACACAGCACAGTAACGGGGCGATTGGCGGATAGGGCCGCTTGTGCCGCGCTGGCTGCCTCTGGCGTGATTTTATAGGTAGGCCGCCCGGCCCCATCCGTCCCGTTATACTCACAATAGGGCAACGTCTTAAACTCGCCATCAACATTGACGTAACTCAGTTTGGCAGGCCATGCCTGCAAGTCATAGTTGTAGGTTGGTTCGGGGAGTTCGTGTGTGACGGGATACTCTACGAAGTTTTCGCGCATCCCGATCCCGGCAAACGGCAGTAGAGCGTCAACCGTCCGTTTCGATATACCCGATCGATCCGCAATATTCTGAAGGCTGATTTTGCCATCACAATGGGGCAGGGCAGCAGCGGCGACCTTCGCCGCGTTGTACCGTTTGCCGTTCGTGATAGGCATATCGTCTGGCAGCGCGGGCAACTGGAGCGGTTCAAGATTATTCAGGGCGAAACGATGGCGATTTAGATCCCGGTTGAAGGCTTTCAAAGCATCAACATTACCTGAAGGGTAGATCATGTGCTGACGCAATACATCCAACAATGACACATCTATATCAGCCGCCCGGAGTAGTTCTGCATCCGGTTCAGCATATCGCTTTGGATCACCGGTTGGGAAGTGCTTCATTTTCAGACCGGGAATAACGATCCGCTCGATCAAGTTTTCACGGGCTGAATCAATCGTCCGCATGGCGTACAACTTACTCGGTCTGCCCCTGAATTTGGCGCTATCAGGACTTTTCACAGATTCTGCCTTAGAGGATATGTCTTCCTTTTGATCAGAAGAAATACCATAGGCAGAATCTGTGAAAAATACCCCTGCATCGATCTCAAGTGCGTTTTGCACTTGGCGCAACGTTAACCCAGTTGCATCAGCGATGCTCTTTTGGGACATAGCCTCAGAGTCGAGCTTGCCAGCGTCAGCCGCTTTCAAAACTGCCTGCGCCAGAATAATCGGTGCTTTTGCCCGTTTGAACTCAGTCCAAGTTTTGTCAAACGAAGCAGGTAGAGCGCTATTCCATTGATTTGGATTACTTATAATGCCCGTTAGGCGTGATACTGGCTTAGGTTCTGGTAGATCACACGGATAGCTCTTGCCCTTTTCAAAATACCAGCGGGCGATCTTCTCAGCAGTGACTTGCCCTTTTTTCTGGGCGTAGCCGTTCGCTGCAACCGCACTATACAGGGCGTTTAGACACTCACTATCGCTTAGAAGCCCATGCGCGGCGATAGTGCCTAACCGATTAGCAACCCGCTTCAAGGCAGCGAAACGTCCCTCGGATGTGCCAGCCAGCGCCGCCGTTTCACGCTCAAGCGCTGCCACTGCCCACGCCGTGTATTGCCCCGGTTTGGTGGGCAAATGCGAAACCGGTGCGGGTTTGGTTACGGCAGGGCGTTCCACTTCCGGCGGGGTGTACTCGCTTGCCGTCGCGACGATCTCTAATAGGTTAGGTATCGTATTTCCCTGCCCTAACCAGTCGGCAATATCGCCCTTGTCGGGCAAGCCGGGTAGCGGGATCATCTTGAGGGAAGCCACGCCAGCGGCCCGGAGCGCCCGCCCTGCCTTGACCACATGCTTATAGCCTGCTGTGTCATTGTCGGGCAGCATGACAACGGCAGCGCCAGCAAGGTACACCGATTGCGCCGCGCCCCATTTGCCAGCGCCGCCGTTATTGCAGGTCGCGATTGCCTGTGCGTCAGCAGTGGCAAGGGCAGCATTCAGGATGGTGGCGCACTTCTCACCCTCGACAATGAAAACAGTCCAGCCAGCCGCTACCGCTTGCAGCAGTTCCGGCAATAGGTAGGGCAGCGGCGTAATATCTCCCAGCGAGTAGATCCAACCGTCGCGATTATCCGGGCAGCGCTGGATAAATTTCTTACCGCCGTTTGGCAAGGGGACACGAATCACTTGATAGGAGAGCTGCCCATTGGCAGCGCAATAATCGTAATAACGGCGCGGTTCGTCCGCTTGCCTGAGGGCTACCATTAGCCACGCCCCGATCTGCGGATTTTCCGCTGGACACTGCGAGACGCGACGTTGCCACGCTGGACTACGTAGCCAGCAAGGGCCAATGCGCGGGTTATGCGGTTGTGTTTGGAGTTGGAACTCGTATATTTTGGTGAGTGGACTACCCTATGTTGGGTAGTTGTGCTATCATATTGGTAGTTCTGCATGTTCATGTTTCTCCATGAATGTGTATGGATGAGCGGTCATTGCGAAGTTCCTTTCGCGGTTACTGCGAGTCTGCCGGGGTCAGGGTGCTAAACTTGACCGAAACCTGCCCGCTGCTAACGGGCTTTTTTCTTTTCCGGCAGATGTATCGTCGATTGTGAAACGTCTGTCTCAGTTCCCCATGAGCCGCTGAAGTCTTCTACACTTCGGCGGCCCGCTTTTATGGACTTGGAAACGTACCTATGCGACTTGGGGCGAGTCTTATAGGTACGTACCACTGACTATGTTATTTCTACCCAACTGCTACTCCCACCTATTGAATAGTGCTTATGTTAATACAGTATCAGACCTTTAGATTACAGTTTTAGAGTGCAATTTAGTGCACTATGTCGTTGAATGACTCCTATGTTATAGTAATCAATCTCGTGTGAACAGACGCACATTTGCTATCGCTCACTTGTGCTAGCATAGCCGAAGGCTAATGCTTATACGCTCATGTAACCATGATAAGTCGTAGGGCGCATTTGATGTAGCAAGGTATTTATACTAAGACACTTGCCCTAAGACATGTAACTATAATAAACCGTAGAGGGGCATTTTTGCATATCCCCCCGAAAAGGTTCAAATCAAGAATTATTTGGCAGCA
>JBDTVG010000121.1:0-5246 GCA_040007395.1 Chloroflexota bacterium | reverse complement strand
TATCTGAGCCGTGAACGAGGTTGCGTCCAATCTCCAGACCGAGATCGCCGCGAATCGTGCCACGCGCCGCCAAGACCAGCACTGGCTCGGATACAATGTAATCGACCAGCCCCGCATAAAAGGGCTTTGTGCTGGCTCTACCCGCTGGGTCGTCGAATGGTCCTGTACGTGGTTAGGTCGCTCGCCTCGTCTCAGCAAGGATTACGAAATACTCACTGACATAGCGAAGGCGTGGTCTATCTCGCTTCTATTCAGCGTTTCCTGAAACATCTCCCCCGGCTTAATTCCCAAACACGCTCTATCGGTCACAATGGCAAAAAGTGCCGTGATCTTGAGTTATGCAACATCCCGGATAATTCATGGTCAAAGAGATTTTAACCGCCGCCCATCACTATTTAATGTAGCATTAGGTGGAAAATTTTTAGCCAATGATAAAAACGGGTTTAGCGATATACAAGCAAACGAAATAGCAGAAGTAGTAACTGCCCTAAAATCACAACATTAGATCACGATTTACGCGCCCAGATAGGCTTCTTGGATCTCGCGACTGTCTAGCAATTGTTGTGCAGCGCCTTCCAATGCGATATGACCGTTTTGCAACACATAGCCACGATGCGCGATTTGCAGCGCAAGGTTCGCATTCTGTTCGACCATAAAAATCGTAGTGCCTTGCTGGTTGATCGTCTGGATAAGTTCCAGCACACGATCTACGAAGGCAGGCGAAAGCCCCATCGTCGGTTCGTCCATACAGATCAGCGTGGGGCGACCCATCAAGGCGCGTCCAATCGCCAGCATTTGTTGTTCCCCGCCGCTAAGGATTCCGCCTCGTTGACTGATGCGCTCCTTTAGCCGAGGAAAAAGTTCAAGCATCCGTTCGTAATCCTGTGCAATCTCAAGCCTGTCGCGGCGATGGTACGCGCCCATCAACAGATTCTCGCGCACGGTCATATTGGCAAAGATGCGCCGTGCTTCTGGCACTGATCCCATGCCAAGCCGGATAATGGCTGGCGTGGATTGTCCGACAATATCCACGCCATTGAAGCGCACCTGACCGGATCGCGGCTTGACCAACCCTAAAATCACTTTCATCGTTGTGCTTTTGCCGCTAGCGTTGCCGCCTAACAAACACACAATCTCACCGGGATTGACATGCAAATTGATCCCAAATTGGACTTGCACCGAGCCATAGTAGGTATCTACATTTTGCAGTGCTAGCAAAGGTGAAGTGGTCATAGCGGCGTTTGAGATGCCTCACTGGTGAGATCGCGTTGATGCTGCTTGCGCCCCAGATAAGCCTCGATCACTCGTGGGTCAGATCGAACGACGGCGGGTGTGCCTTCCGCGATCTTCTGACCGTTATCCATCACGATAACCCGATCTGATAGTTCCATGACAAGGGTTAGCTTATGTTCGATGAGCAAAATCGTGAGGCCATTCTGCTTGAGTCGGAGAATAAAATCTAGCATTTCGGCGGTTTCCGTCAGATTCATGCCAGCGGTGGGTTCATCGAGCAGCAGCAGGCGCGGTTGGAGCGCGAGTGCGCGGGCAATCTCCAAGCGGCGGCGGTTGGCATACGATAGACTGCTTGCCGGATTGTTCAAGCGCGGTGTCAAGCGTTCGCCGAATAGCGCAATAATCGCCTCGGCCTCGCGACGAAGCTGCTGTTCTTCAGCTTGTGCGGCGGGCGATTGGATCAGCGCTGTTAATAGTTCACCGATGAGGTTACGCGGACGGGAATCGCGGCGACGGCTGTGTGCGCCGATCAGCACGTTATCCAGCACACTCAGATTGCCGAAGACGCGCCCATTTTGAAAAGTACGCGCCAACCCGCGACCCGCAAATTGATCGGGCTGCAAACCGACCAACGCTTTCCCTTCAAATTGGATCTGGCCTTGCGTCGGTTGATCAGTCCCCGTAATTAGATTAAACAAGGTGGTTTTGCCAGCGCCGTTCGGCCCAATGATGCTGACAAATTCGCCAGTATTCACATCGAAGCTGATGTCGTCCACTGCCAACACACCATCGAAGTTGCGCGAGAGATTCCTGATTTCAAGCAGCGCCGTTTTTGTCACGGTTTATTCTGTGCCTAGCAAGCCCTGTGGTCGGTAGCGAACCAGCAGCACTAACACCAGTCCATAGAAAAGATAGCGGTAATCGACCAATCCCCGAAAGATTTCCGGCAAAATCGTCAAGGCCAACGATCCCACAATCGCGCCCAGAATGTTGCCCATACCGCCGAGAATCGCCATCGTCAAGGCCAGAATCGAAGTCGAACTGGTGAACGTTTCGTGATTAATGTAAGTATACATATGGGCAGTGAATGCCCCACTGAGTCCGGCGATAAAGGCGCTGATGGCAAAAGCCAACGCTTTATAGCGATACAGATTGATGCCATAGGCTTGGGCGGCGACTTCATCTTCGCGCAGCGCCCGCCACACTCGACCCAGCGACGAACGCACCAGTCGCCATTGGAGCAGGACGACAGTCAGCAGCAGCGCTAGCGAGTACCAATACACATGCTGTGGCAGCACAATCTGGTATCCCAAAATAGACGGCGGTGGAATATTGGTCAAGCCAAGCGCCCCATTGGTGAGCGAATCCCAATTGAGGATCACCTGACTGACGATCTCGCCAATACCTATCGTGGCAATCGCCAGATAGTAAGCTCGCAGTCGGAACACGGGCAGCACTAAGAGTGTGCCTAACACACCTGTCACCAGCGCCGCCGTAATCAACGCCAGTTCAAAAGGCCAGTGCAATCGCAGGGTGAGCAGCGCAGACGTATACGCACCGATGGCAAGGAAGCCCGCTTGCCCCAATGCAGTTTGCCCTGCCGTACCTGTCACCAGTGTGATACTCAACGCGACCAACCCTAGCAGCCAAGCGTTGGTCAACACCTGCAACAGATAAGGATTATTGACGACCAGCGGGAATAGGATGGCAATGACAATCGCGGCAATGATGACCCATCGCGGCAAGCGTATCAGTCGATTGTTCGCGATAAATGTGCCAGTCAGCGGTTCGGGTGGCAATTGGCGTTTGCGGTTGAATAACCCATTGGGGCGAAAAATCAGCACCGCAATCAGGATGACAAAGGCGAACAAATTGCGATAGCTGGAGCCAAAGGCGGCGACTCCATAACTTTCGATCAACCCCAACACCAACCCACCAATAATCGCACCGGGGATGTTGCCAAGCCCGCCCAATAAGTTCGCAGAAAAGCCTTTTAGCCCCGCCTGAAAACTCATCGTCGGGTACACAGTTTGGAAGTACATCCCGACCAGCATCCCAGCAATTCCGGCAAGGATCGAGGCGAGGGCAAAGGCGGTACGGTTGACGGCGTTAACATCTACGCCCATTTGCTGCGCCGCATCGCGATCTTGAGCCGTTGCCCGCAACGCCCAACCAAGTTTGGTATAGCGCAGCACGAGAAACAGGATCACGGCAGAACCGATACCAATAACGGCGATCAATATATCAATGGGGCGGATGCTGGTTCCCCCTAGAACGATGGGCGCTTGCGGCAGCGGGTTGGGGAAGGATTGCGGATCGGGCGAGAAGATTATCTGAGTCAGTTGGTCGAGCATGAAGCTGATGCCAATGGTTGCCAACAACGGCGCGATACGCGCCGAGTTCTGCAAGCCGCGTAACCCGAAGCGCTCGATCAATATTCCTAACAGACCACACACGACGATGACCACCACAAACGACACATATAACGGCGTATGTAATCGCGTCGCGCACACCCAACCGACATATGCGCCGATCATGTATACCGAGCCATGCGCGAAGTTGATCAGGTTGCCTACGCCAAAGATGATCGCGAGACCCACCGCGATCAGCGCATAGATATTGCCGATGACCAGCCCATTGACGGTTTGATCGAATAGGAGATGCAGGAAGTGATCCATTGACCTTAATCGCTGGCTTGATGAACGGAGCGAGACATGCTTATTGGCTCGATACGCTTGAATTTATCGCATGTGCCGCAATTTCCCCACTCCTATTAACTTGAGAATAAGCACAGTTCACCGCATTATCTATATGCTGAGAATCGGTTTTTGACACTGTAGCGGATAGGGCAGGCCCTGTCCCTACCTCAATGCAGTAATTTGTAGGGACAAGGCCTGCGTTATCTAGCATATACGTCTGCCGCCATCCTGTGCCTTTACTGGCAGTGAAAAAGTAACCAACATCGCAAAAAAGGTTAGCGTCAAGATCAGAAAATGGTAGCGGCGGGTAAGTTTTTTCACGGTGTAACCTTCCTATAAATTACTGGCTAAGTATGTACCTTATACGTGTTTTGAAAATTAAGCAGGGCAGCACAATGTAAGAAAAAAATGATGGAAGTCTACTAGACCAATGCCCTTGCTGTTAACGACCAAATTTAATATTTCCACTTTCTTTTTCTCAAAAGAAATTATTAGTGTTATGATTATAATCAATGCGGTTAATAGAGACATATCACGAGAAGTGTTGTCGGTATCAGATCCCGAAAGTCTGGCTATTGTGGGCTTGTTAGGTAAGTAACGGATAGTAATTTGGTTGCCTATCTTCAGTCTATTGTAGTGATTCCACCCGATAGTTTGCTGCCGAGTCATTGTCTCTTGTGAATTATTGTTAATATAAAATCGGCAGACCACATAGTAATTTAAATTTCTTGTCCATTGATTTTTTCCTAGTACAGCCACAGTAGCCTCTGTACTGATGCCTAGTTGTTTCAATTTTTTGACAATGAACCACTCTCGGAATGCCCATCCAAGAAATGCAGCAAGCCGTACAAATCCTACTCCAACAAAGATTACATCAAAGCTGTTTGTCACAATGTTTTTTGCCTATCCTATGTATTCGCAGTAGGCATGGAATGAGGCTGTGTGGGTAATATAAGATCTTGGCTCATGTTAAAGCAAGGTGCAAAAGGGTACACTGAAGGAATTGTAAAGGCGGTGGGAGAAGCGCAATGCCGATTGAATTTCCTATAGTCGATTTGCTATCAAGGCAAAGTAGTTATGAGTGGCTAATGGAACATTTCCATCCCAAAGGGCTAGTTTGTCCGCGCTGCGGGGCAGGACTAGAACGTGTTATGCACTTATAGCTTTAGCATGAAGGACGCGATTGACAAAGGGAGTGAGCATGAGGATGGCAAAGGCCAAATAATGCAACCAACCAGAGTCTCAGGCAAGCGCTCATCATCACGGGCCAAGCGACGGAAACGGGCCATCCAGGAAAAGGAACGCTCCACGACC
>JBDTVG010000120.1:0-8008 GCA_040007395.1 Chloroflexota bacterium | reverse complement strand
CCCTTCACGCTACCTTCAGTTTACCCCCTTTTGCACTTTGCCTTAACATGAGCCTTATTAATTTGGATAACCCTGAAAATGGCGCAACTAATTGCTACACGGGATGGTTTGTTGCCTCCAAAACTGTCTTCTCCAGAACCTCATCTTGCACCAAAGTGAGGCTGTAGAACTAGGCAGCCAATGCCTGATACCAAAAGGGAGCCGGATTAGCGACTCCCTTTTTTACTTCTAACTGCTGAACGCTATCGTAATGCCGGGATGACCAGCGTTTCTTCTTTCGTAGCAGGCAGCAGCGTAAACAACGAGCCACCGCTGCGCCCGTAGACTTCGGGGAAATAGAACTCCTGACCTGTCGCCGGGATTACGCGATACTGTCCCGCTAGCCCAGCGCGGATCGAGTAGGTGAACTGGTAGGTGCCTTGCGGCAGGTAAGTCGCATACAGCACCGTGCGATCATCGCGCAGTTCGGTATTGCTGAACCACCACCAGCCCCAACCTGTACTTAACGGATCGTTGAGCCTGAGATCAGGCTCTTGTCCGACTGTGCCGCTAGTATCCAGATTCGGGTCGATGGCTTCCGCGCCTGCCGGGATCGGATCGTTGATGACAACATAGTTCAGATCATTTGTGGCGACAATATCCAATGTCACTCGGATAACATCGCCCACATGCGCTTCCTTGATCGGCTTACGATCTGGATCGGATTGTAGGCTGTAGGTGCGTGTGATGCTCATGCCCCGCGACACAGGTTTGACCTGTTCGACAGGCACATAAGCGGTCAGGTGCGCGGTGTAGTACAGCACGCCATCGCCACTGCTGCGCGTGATTACTAGTTTGTTGACTTCATCGATCAACAGATCCTTGACGGCAACTTGCAGATCGACATGCTGCTTGACGGTATCCGGCGTAACCTTCTGACCAGTGGTTAACGCTTTATCGTTTATGGTGACATCGAAGGAGTAGTTCGGCTTGAGTTCTCCGGTAACTTGCATCCAGTCGGTCAGACCCATGACAGCCCACGCGGTTTCCTGAGTCGTCTCCCATGCGTCGGCTTTGCGGGCGATCATCAGCCAGCGTACTACATTGGGGATCAGCTTGTTGGTGGGATCAATCTCGACCAACGCATTCAGGGCAATCGCTGTCGTGCGAGTGTCCGTATTCCAGTTGTAGTAATCGTTATAGTCTTCTTCCCAGTGCATCCCGGTAGCGCTGGCAACCGCCCGATTTTGCAGGTCGCTGATGAGTGGCGCGGTATAGCGAGTTTCCTTTGAGTCGAGCAGGTGAAAAGTCATGGCGAGATAGGCGCGTGCGTAAACACTCAACTTCTCGCGAATATTGAACAGACGCACACTCTGGGCGACATTCCCAGACTTGGCACGCGCTAGCGCATAGAGCAAGAACGCTTGGCGGTTAAGCTGCCAAGTGTTTGCCTGATCACCAAGCGGCTTCAGTTGCTTTTGCACGAAAGCTATTGCTTTGGCGAGGACATCTTTATCGACATCAAAGCCTTGCTGCTGTGCCTCACTCAAACCGATCACAGCGTAAGCCGTGACCAGTGCGTCGCTATTGTCGCGCACGAACCAGCCCCAACCGCCATCGGTGTGTTGTTCGGCGTAAAGGCGCTGCACCGCATAATTGATCACGTCGCCCAGTTCCGATTTCATTTTCGGATCGTCAAGGCCGAGCTGCTTGAGCGCACGATAGGTCATCAAGTTCGGCAGGAACCTTGAGACAGTCTGCTCAAGGCATTGATAAGGATAGTTTTTGAGGACATTCAGCGCGTCAGTCGCGGTTGCTGCCAGCGAGGGATCGACGCGGATTGCTAGTGTCCCTTGAGTTACGTTGAGGCGGCTGGATAGCAAGATTCCCTCAGTGCTGTTGCCGCCCGCTTGATCGATTACGCCACCCGTGCCAACCGTTTCCGGCACCTCGTAGCGCACGACAGGCAGAGTCTTATCCGCGCCCTGACCAACGGCACTCTTGGCAGCATCGGTGTACTTGTTATCGGCGCTGCTAGCGAAGAACGTTACGCCGACATTATCGACATCTTTGACTTCAACAGGCCACTCGAAACGTGCGCGACCCTTCGACGGGATCGTGCCCTTGAGCGTTGCATCGCCCTTGAGCGTTACACCTTGTGCATCGATGCGTACCGTCACATCTTGCGATTGATCGGTGTTATTGTTGACCACTGCCGCCAACGTGCTTACGTCGCCCACCACATAGAAGCGCGGCGTAACCGGACGGATCAGTAGGGGCTTGGTACTCAGCAGATCTATCGTAGTTTGCCCGACCAATGTAGTCGAAAGTTCACCTATCGGTTTGGTAACGGCGCGGGCATCCAAGCGCCATGTGGTCAAGTTGTCGGGCAGCGTTACGCTTACTATGGCATCGCCGTTCGCGTCGGTGTTGACTGCGGGCGACCACAACGGGGTCGTGACGAATTCCTGACGCACCTCGAACACGCCACCTTCGGGGCCGCCGCCACCACCCCCTTTCACTGTATTTAGAATTTGCTGGGTCTGTTGGTCTACGCTGAGGGTAAGTGTACTGGAAGTCCGCACGCCGAGACCCTGTGTACCGTAGAAGTATTGCAGGATAGGGGCGCTCTGGTCAGCAAGCAAGGACAGCGCAGCTTGATCGACCAATGCCAGCCCAACTTCGGCTTGCACAGGTTTACCTGCATAGTCAGTCACATGGACTTTGTAGTTAACTTTGTCGCGGGGGCCAGCTTGCGGTTTGTCGGGTGTCAGCGTGATATTGAGTTTTAGGCGGTCTGTTTGTACGCCAACTTGCACCAACCCCATCCGGAACGCTGCGACTGGATTCTTGTCGTCAACTCCCTTGACCACCATCACCGAGACAAAGGCGTTAGGAGCCATATCTGGCGTAATGGGCAGCTTATAGACTGTGCTGTTGGTCTTCATTGTAACCAGTTCAGTCTTGATAACGTGTCCGCGCTCAACACTTACCAGCGCGACTGCCTCCCCTTGGAACGGGCTGGCGATGAGCAGCGAAGCCGTTTCACCTATCTGGTAACTATCCTTGTCAATCTTGAGATCGATGCGATTGTTGTTCTGCTGCCGCCAAGGTACATAGTCCGGCCCAGCTACCCAGTCAAAGGTTGAACTAGTAATCTGATTGCCCTTCGAGTCGCGGCTGGTTGCGTAAATCTTGTAAATGCCTCCCGCAGGCGGCGTAAACTCGTAGACTCCCTTGCCGTCTTGCCCGATCTGGACAATGCCGTCCGTGACTGGATTCTCCTTCACGTCATAATTCCAAACAGTTAGACCAGTCCCCGGTTCAACCGTTTGGACACTGCTCCACACACGCTCAACAACCTTGATGCTGATCGAATTTCCGGCAACGGGCTTGCTATCCCAATCGACATTGATCAGATCGATCTTCTGCGGTTGTTTGGCAGTTCCCACGTATTCTTCGGGGGTAATGCCAATATAGAATTGACCCTGATGCACGACTACATCGGCGCTGCCAGAAACCTGCTGATCACTTTCATCGGTAACAGAAGCGCTTATCGTAAAGCTCTGGCTACGGGGTGTTTTGCCCAGATCGGCAGGCACTTCGATGACAAATTTGCCCTGCGCGTCCGTCTTGCCTTTACCCTCGGCGATGACACTGCCGTAGGTATTGTCTGTCGAGCTAAAGCCTGCGTCCTCATTGTAGTCAATGAAACTATAGCTGCCCGTGCCTTTGTACGGGAAACTGTATTCGTTGCTGTTCACTGTCCACGAGACATTGGCGTTGCTCACCGCTCCACCAAAGAAGAAACTGCTATCGACAGTGACTTTGATCTTGTCGCCCTGAAGCACCTGACTCTGTTCGGCGTTTGTCTTGACCTGAAATTCGGGCAGGCGGTAGTCGGCAACATTGAAATTCTGGGAAAATTCCGGCTTGCGGCGTTCGACATTGTTTTGGGTATCGTCTGGTTTGCCGAAGGGTCGTGCCACAATGCGATAGTAGCCAAGTGGAGCATTAGGATCGATATTGAAGCTGTCGGCAAAAGTGCCAAACGGCGTAAGCGGCACATCCTTCGAGTACACCGATTTGCCTTCATTATCAAAAATCTCAACTGGCATCGTCTTGAGATCGCTCAAGCTGTAGGTCATATCATTGCGTGAACGCAGCACGCCCCGGAAATACACCGGTTGACCGGGACGATATAGTGCCCGTTCGGTGTACATATAAACCGAAACATCCTGCGGGTAAAAGTCACCTTGCAGGTTAAACGCCCAAGGATCGATGCCATCGCTCCAGTTAGATGTCCCGACGGCAAAGTTGGTTCCATCATTGACAACGGCGTACAGGTCTTCGTTCAGCGTTTGGAGTGGCTGGGCAAAGGAGTATGTAGCCAACCCATCGCTATCGGTCTTAGCAGTGCCGATTTCGTCGTGCTTCTCGCCACCGTAGAATTTCACGTCTACATTGGCGACTGGTTTGCCACTTTGTAGATCAGTCACCCAAGCGATTGCCTGTCGTTCAGAAAGTTTCAGGGTGAGATTGGCAGTAGCGACAACCATGACATGCGTAATGGTGCGTTGGTCAGAGGGAAGTTCTGGCGCACTGAATTCGAGATAGTAGAGTCCCGGCTTCATTGGCTTGGCTTGTGCATCGGCATTCGCCTGTGGAGTGGCTTGCAGCGTGGCCTCTTGAGTCGCCGCTTGCGTTGGCTTCGCAGCACCACCTTTGGGGCCGATGAAATAGCGCGATCTGTCGCCTTCGGCAGTCCAGCCTTGCAACTTGCCATCAGCACTGGCAACCTGCCACCAGACAAACCGATCCGCGCAGAGTGGCCCACCAATCACGGTTAAGTCGGTGCCGCGCTTGACCTGCCCAACTACATTGCCAACGAGTGCAGCACTATCGCGGATACGCTGCGGAGTGGGCGTATCGACTAGCACTGTCACTATCTCACCGACTTTGATCTGTGAAGCGGGTGCGCCGGGGCAGACCACATTCTGTGCCTGACCCAGACTTGGTCCTTCTGTGCTGACTGTGAGTAGATCGTAGCGCAGGATATTTGGTTGGTTAGCAACGGGCATTGTCCAGCGGCGCAAAAAGTCGCTAGGCTGGTATTTGTTCTGGAACTCGTAGCTGTTGGAACTCGCTAGATTCAGGAAGTCGTTCAGCCGCATGGAATACAGCGATAGTTCCAACGACGAAATATTGCGATGGGTCGAATAAACGCGGGTGAGTGCCCTATAAGCACTGTACAGGCCGATATAGCTGCCCGTCTTGAGCGATGCTTCGGGCGGGTAGCCGCTAGTTGTATAGTGGATCTGTATCTTGCCATCGCCAAGCATAGTGTACAAATTGCTCTTGGGGTCGAGCTTGATGGGTGTACCGTAGATGTCCACAAGGCCGTTGGTATCAATTGTTACTTTATAGCTGGTACTTGGCTCTGGACCAAAGCCAATCCGATATTCATCTTTGGCTTGGGTGATATAGTCATCGTAGTACAGTTCTGGCTTTGGCTCGACAATGACACGCTTCTTGAAATCGTCGAACTTCATGGGTGCACTGAACGAAACACCGAAGCCGCCATAGGGTTGAGCCTCGTCACCATTTTTAGGCGCAGTTCCGACAATCTCTGGCGTGTCAATTGTCGAGAAGGTTGATCGTGCATCCGCCTGAATCAATCCACTAGTGCTGCTGCGTGCCGTCGCTTTATCGATGCGAATTTCGTAGGACTTGCTGTAATCTAGCAGCGCTGGCTTAAAGGTCAGGACAGTATTCTCAGTATTCCAAGTGAACGCGCCAGTCAGCGCTGTTGCACTGCCAACAGGCTTGAGCGAGAAAGCGCTTTCGGTAGCTTTGGTGTCCATCGGCTGGCTAAAAGTTACGATGATGGCAGGGTCACGCAAAATCGCGGGGCTTTTTGTCTCAGGCAAGATCGAGATCACACGCGGCCCAACCGTTGTAAACGTAGCCGTGACATCATTCGCCAGCACACTGCCACTGACATCCGTCAGACCCTTTTTAATCGTGATTGTATATTTGGTTCCGCCTGCTAGTCCCGGCTTGGGCTTGAAGGTATAGATCGAGGTATTCAGCCACTCGCCCTGACCTTCGACGGCTGGCGAAATCGTGAGCGGGCTGGGCAGTTTTGCCATTTCCTCAATCGTGAGCAGCGGCACTACCGGACGATTGAAGATCACAGTAATCGTGGGGGTGGCTTCGATGTCTTGTGTTCCGTCGGCGGGCAAAATCTGCGACACTTCTAGCGCACCGGGAGTCCGCAGTTTGAGGGTAAATGTGTCACGCAATGGCGTTCCGGCTTTACTCTTGGCAGCACTGCCCAGACCGAAGGTGTATTCGGTGTCCCGCTTCAAAGGCGCAGCAGGCTTGAAAACCGCTGTTGTGTCGTTCGTCCAATTCAACATGCCTTTGACATCAGGATCGACCTTCAAGGCACTTTCGACGCTGGCTCGATCCATCGCTTGATCAAAATAGAGGGTGAGCGTACTATCGACAGGTAGTTCTTCGCCACGCGCCGGAACCGTATCAACCACCTGTGGCGCGATAGCATCCCCCGCGCCGCGTACTTGCGGTGTCGATCCCAATGCTGTTAGACCCAATAGGACGGCGATCACAAGCCAGATACGTCTTTGCATAAATCTCTCCAGATGAAGCCAGCTAAAGATGTGTAAAAGGTTCAGAAAGTATCAGAACACATTGAACTGTTTGTTAACATTGCACAATTATCAATTATAGTGCCAATCGTAAAAGTGCATGATCCGGCGACGCGCCGCACATCTGACGATTGGGCAACGGATGCCCTACGTTGACAGTACCACTGATGGCACGTAAAATCGCTTCTGCGCCGCCCAGCGAAAGGATACTGGCATGACCCCGAACGTGCATATTTCTAACCACCCGTTGATCAAACACAAACTGACGATTCTCCGTGATAAGTTGACGGATTCTGGCAAGTTTCGTCAGTTAGTGCGCGAATTGGCGCTGCTACTGTGTTACGAAGCAACTCAGGATATAAGCCTGACGGACGTTCAGGTCGAAACGCCGATGGGCATTGCGCCCGGATCGCAATTTCTTGAGGAGATCGGACTTGTACCGATTTTGAGGGCAGGTCTGGGTATGGTCGAAGGCATTTGGGAACTGATGCCCAGTGCCGAGGTTTGGCATATCGGCCTCTACCGCGACGAAAAAACCTTGCGTCCAGTGCAGTATTACAATAAGCTGCCTGTTGAGCCGCGTGTACAAGTTTGCCTGATCCTCGATCCGATGTTGGCGACGGGCGGATCAGCCATCGCGACGGTGGATATTCTCAAAAAGTGGGGCGTGAAGCGCATCAAGTTCGTTGGCTTGATCGGCGCACCGGAAGGGGTTGCCGCACTCACTACCGCGCATCCAGACATCGATGTTTATCTAGCGGCGCTAGACGAACGTCTGAACGACATCGGCTTTATTGTGCCGGGTCTCGGTGATGCAGGAGATCGACAGTTCGGCACGACCTGAACGCGGTCTGCTCATTGACAATAGGTTAAAAAGGTTTGGGTTAGCCGACGCAATCAGGATAAATGGCAAGCGGATGTACTGTTAACAATTATGCGAAATGATGAGGTTGCTCCGGTGCGTTTCACGAGTTTGAGCGATTGGCTGCGCTACCAGACACGCGGCCTGACCGTCTGGTTGGGTCAGACGGGGATTCGGCTGGGGCTGCACCCTGATACGATCACGGTGCTGGGGTTAGTCGTGGTCATGGTTGGCGCATGGCTCGCAGCGCGTGGCGACTTCTTGGCTTCTGGCATTGTGCTGATTTTGGGAATGCCGCTGGATGTATTGGACGGGGCTATTGCACGAGCCATGAATCGCCAGAACCGTTTCGGTGCTCTGCTTGATTCCACGCTGGATCGCTATGCCGATGGGTTTATGTTCTTCGCATTAGCATATTATTTCGCCGTGCGTGGACAGATTAACGAGATGATGCTGGCAATTGTGGCGCTGATCGGCGCTTATGCAGTGAGCTATG
>JBDTVG010000119.1:0-15897 GCA_040007395.1 Chloroflexota bacterium | reverse complement strand
AGTCGTTTTCTGCGAAGTGGATTAATCGTATCCAACCCTTCGTTTTTGTCGGCCCAGCGATCTTTTTCCTGACATGGTTTCTTGTGTTACCTGTGATCCGCACGCTGATCTTAAGTCTGTATAACAAAGATGGTACAGCTTTTGTTGGGCTAGATAACTACGTGCAGGTGTTCACGCAACGCATCATGATCGAAGCGTGGCGCAATAACCTGTTGTGGCTGGCAATTGGCACCCCGCTGACTATTGGCCTCGGCTTGCTGATCGCTATGCTAGCGGATCGCAGCAAATTCGAGAAAGTTGCCAAGTCATTAATCTTTTTGCCAATGGCGATCTCGATGGTCGGTGCAGGCGTGATCTGGAAATTTGTCTTCGATGTCCACCCAACTATTGGTTTGATCAATGCCATGGTAACCAGTTTGGGGGGCACAAACGAAGACTGGCTGCGTCTGGTGCAGCCTTGGAATAACTTATTCCTGATCATCGTCATGGTCTGGTTGCAAACTGGCTTTGCGATGGTATTGATTTCAGCCGCCATCAAGGGCGTGGATGGTGATCTATTAGAGGCAGCTCGTGTGGATGGCGCAAGTGAGATCCTTATCTTCTTGCGGATTATCATCCCCAGCATCGCCGGGACATTGGTCACAGTGACTACCACCATTGTTATTTTCACCTTGAAGATCTTTGACATCATCATCGTCATGACCGGTGGTTTTTTCGGCACAGAAGTTATCGCTGTGCGGTTTTACCGTGAATATTTTACCAATTTCAATCAGGGGCTTGGTTCCGCCATCGCTGTGGTCTTGTTGCTGGCTGTCATCCCGGTCATGGTCTACAACCTGCGCGAATTCAGCAAGCGCGAGACATTCTAAAAAGGAGCCGACACAAAATGAAACTTACTAGGCTGCGGGCAATGTTATTGGTCAATGGTGCGTTGCTGCTGATCGTCGTGATCTGGACTATCCCCACGCTGGGCATCCTTGTTTCTTCGATCCGAACCCGTACCGATATTGATAATTCCGGGTGGTGGACTGTGTTCCCCCATGTGGCTCCCGTTCAATCCGAGCAACTGCCCATTCCGACAGGGCAATCAACGGATAAGCCCATCACGATTAATGGGGTGACAAAATCCTTCGACGAATGGCGAGCAGGTGTGACCATGCCCGATGGCAGCCTGTTGACATGGCAAGGGACCATTCGCGTAGGTAAGTTGACGAGAACTACCCAGCAGTTGACGGCGAATACAAATTTTACTTTGGATAACTATAAACAAGTTGTCTCCGGTCAGAAGGTGGAGGTTCGCAACGCAGACGGGACTACCAGCTCGGTTGAGGGCGGCGACATGATGGCCTCGTTCATCAACTCCCTTACCGTGACGATCCCATCGACAGTTTTTCCGGTCCTCATCGCAGCTTTTGCAGCGTATGGGTTTGCTTGGATGAAGTTCCCCGGCAGACGGCTCCTTTTTATTCTGGTCGTGGCGATGCTCGTCGTTCCGCTTCAGATTGCGCTGATACCTGTCCTGCGTGACTACGTAGGCTTACAGATCAACGGAACATTTCTGGCTGTGTGGCTGGCACATACTGGCTTTGGTTTGCCGCTGGCAACTTACCTGCTGTATAACTATATCAGCAGTCTCCCCCGCGACATTCTGGAGTCGGCTTTCATCGATGGCGCTTCGCACTTCACGATGTTTACCCGCCTGATCCTTCCACTGTCTGTTCCCGCACTGGCTTCCTTTGCTATCTTCCAGTTCTTGTGGGTGTGGAACGATTATCTGGTGTCGCTCGTTTTCCTGAGCTTTACCAACAACGATAATATTGTGGTGACCATGCGTATCGTCAATATGATCGGCTCACGTGGTGAAGACTGGTATCTGCTGACGGCAGGTGCGTTCGTCTCCATGATCTTGCCGCTGATCGTGTTCTTCTCGCTTCAGCGTTATTTCGTGCGTGGCTTGATGGCAGGCTCGGTCAAGGGATAGTTGCTTATCGGGTCGGGTCTGCCCAACCCCTACACTAACGCGCATTAGATGTAGGGGCGTGGCCTGCCTCGCCCGCTGAATTGATCACATGCCTATTCTTTTCGTGATCAAAGAGGGTTTAAAACAAGGATTGTGGATGAGACTAATGCGCTCCGAATATGCACAGTGAGATCATTCTGCGCCGATTAGCATCACTCATTTTGATCGCCATCTTGATCGCCGCCAATGGGCGCGGATCAGTGCGGGCGGCGGGCGAAACCATCACCATCGGCACGATTGAGCCACTCACGACGCTCGATCCTGCCGATGCGGGCGATGTCTTTTCATGGGAAGTGTTAACCCACCTTTACACGGGCTTGACGCGCCAGATTCCCGGTACACTGCACTATGAACTGGCGTTGGCGGCAACGCATACCGTTAGCGCCGATGGTCTGACACACACCTTTACCCTTCGCCCTGATGCCGCCTTCGATGATGGCACGCCGATTACAGCACAAACCTTTGCCGATTCGATCACCCGTGTTATGAAACTAGGTGGGCAAGCCAGCAGTGCCGTTACACCATATATCAAAGCGGTGAGCGCCGATGAGTCGGGCGCGTTAATCCTGACCCTGAATGTGCCTGTACCGTACCTCGAACAGTTGTTAGCGCTGCCACCTTATTTCCCCGTTCACCCCCCGACTTTCACCGCGACGGCACTCAATGACACACCAGCACAATTTGTGGGCAATGGGATCTATAAACTGGGTACTTTTGAGCCGGGAAAAAGCATTACGTTGGTGGCTTCCCCAGCGTGGAAAGGCCAGCCTCCCGCTACGCCAACGATTACGATCCGGCACTACGACTATCCCGCCGATTTGCGCCGCGCCTTGACCGCCCATGAAGTCGATCTGGCATGGCGTGGTCTGCCTTATGATGAGGCCGGACTGGCTACCCAAACGGCGGGGATTCACCAGACCACCGCCCCCGGACTCCAAACCTTCTATCTGTTGATCGAACAGCAAAAACCCTATAACGCTCTCGCGGCGCGACAGGGATTATTGTATTTATTGGATCGGGACTACCTCACTAAAACGAGTTTACATGGCACCGCCGCACCGCTTTATGCGCTGCTTCCGCCGGAACTTGCCAGCAGTGCCACGCCTACCTATCCAAAACTGGATCGAAATCAAGCAGCGGCACTCTTGCAAAAAGCAGGCTATTCGACCTACCTCACTATTGAGAGCGAGTTGCAAAGTTCACGGGCGATCTATGGCGACCTGATGCTGCGCGGCCTGAGCCAGATCACCGATGACCTGACACGCAGTCGTATTTACCGCGTGTCGCCCGTCGATACAGAGATCCAGACGTTTTACGACCAGATCGAACGCGGCACATTCCGATTGGCGCTCGTTGGTTGGACTCCGATAGTCCCACATCCCGACGCGATCTTGCGCCCCTTACTGTACTCGAAAGGGCAGTTGGCAGCGGGCGCGCAGTATCACAATCCCACTGTCGATCAGGTATTGGATCAAGCGGCGCTGACGACTGATCCAGCTACACAAGCCGATTTGTACAATCAAGTGCAAACCCTCGCTGCACAAGATGTGGTCGCGATCCCGCTGTGGCAGATCAATCAACCACTGGTGAGTTGGGAGTCGGTGTCGGGAATCGTCATCGAGCCGAATTACCTGCTGCACTACGATACGCTGGTCAACCATCCATCGAATTGATGAGTGTGAATTATTACGGTATCCAACTTAGAGAAGTCACGCTGAAGGTCTTATTATCCGTAAGCTCCCGAAAGCCTGTGGGAGTAATGTTGTGCAGCCCGTCCGTGTCCAGATCGTACATGAAAACACCTTGATCCCCCGGAACACTGTCAGCGCAGGATTGTGTGACCCCAGCAATGAAGACCACATGTTTACTATCGGGTGACCAATGTGGAATACCTCCCAAACATTCAGTAAGCTGGCGCACCTCTGTGCCATCGGGCTTCATCAGGTATAGATAAGGGTGCCACGAATCTGCATTGATCAGAAACGCAATGTACTGACCATCTGGCGACCATGCAGGAGCGCAACTTCTGCCGTTGGTTGTCAATTGGTGCAGGGCAGATCCATCAATGGCGATGGTGTAGAGGTCAGTTGTATACACACTGTAGCTGGTCGGGTGCAGCAGACAAAAGGCAAGCGTTTTGCCATCGGGGGACCAACTTGGGGTTTTGATAAAATCGTTGGTGTTGTATATATGTGTTTCATGGAATGTATCTACACTGAAAATTTCAAGAACAGAGGCATCATTGCGCTGGGGTTCAAAAACACCTTTCGTCCATGCCGAAGTAAGATGACCAACCGCTGCAATGAACTGTCCGTCGGCTGACCATGCTGGATCGGCTAGCTGGTACGGCACATCCGTGATCCCATGAAGATTCTTCCCGTCTGTATCGGTGAGGAAAAGACTCGAACTGCCATCCCGTGGTCTGCCCGTAATGGCTAACTGTTTGCCTATTGGCGACGCTACAACCTGACTGAGAGAAAAGTTGTCTATCGTGAACAATCGAAGCTGGTCTCCACCCGGCTCAAATACGCCGACTCTTACGCCCTTTTTGGTCATGAAGAAAAGCTTCCCCGGTAGCGGCTGTCGAACCATCTGCGCTGCACTGGTTATCGTGGCTAGACGATTCGTGTTGTGGAGATCCGTCGCAATATCAAACGCTGAACGAGTCGGAGAGGGCGTGGCCCGCAAAAAAGCCTGTGTCTTATTATAAGCATTCATAGTTCCCCACATCACCGTGTTAGTCATCGCCGCGCTGAGATTCAAGGCGTTGTGCGTGGGTGCGAAGGCAGTATTGGTCATCGCGTCGCGGGTATTCTGCATATTTCTGGTTGGTGCTAAAGTGGTACTGTTTATTGCAGCGACGGTATGAATCACGTGCAGGGTTTGATTGAGCACTACACTGGTTTTAGCGGACTCCAAACGCGCACAGGCAAATGTCTTACAGGGTTTGCCTAGATCGACTGTGAATTGGCAAATCAACACGACCATCAAAAAAAGGAGACCTGCTGTTCCGATTGGGAACCAAAGAAAGTCTCTATTAATAATGCTACTGCTTGGCGCGAAGGCAGAACCAGTTGACCAGTACGCGATTGCCAGCGCCAGCAGCAGCACAGCCGCAATCGCAGATGCACGGATGAGATCGGCATAGGGCAGCAGGAGTTCTGCAAGGGTTGCTTGGCTCATGCTTGAGGCAAGGGCAGTACCGTTACTCAGCACCCATACGAGACCTGTGCCAATCCCTGCCATGAAAAGTGCGGGCCATGCCAGCAACAAGACACACCCGACGGCTCGCGCTTGTGTGCCTTCAATGGTGCGTGTTCTGCTAACCGGGATTTTCCCCACAATTAGCAAAGCCAAGCCAATAATGGATAGTACAATCGCAAGAATGACGAATATCATTGATACCCCTCCAAATGACCGCTCGCGATAAATCTTTCAAAAGTGTCGCGAGAGATTTTCAAGCCATACTGTTATTGTATTCGTATCGCTCCCGCATATTTGTAGGAAATGCTATAATACAATACTAGAGGACATTGGCAGCCACAATAGCATATGGGGTGTAAGGTAGCGGCAGCAGTAAAAGCGTATGTCAAGCCAACAAACCGTCTATGCAATACAACATCGTATTGCCCAACACTACGCAGGAAAACTGCATAAGGCAAACGAGTCTTACCAGCGTGGCAATGAAGGCGTTGCTTATGCGCTCCGTATCTTCGAGCAGGAGTGGGAGCAGATTAAGCAAAGCCAGCGGTGGGCGGCGGCCCATCTCGCGCAGGATAAGGAGGCGGCTGAGTTGTGCAGCACGTATTCGGAAGCAGGCTCTGCACTGCTAGACCTGCGACAAGACCCTGCTGAACGTCTGGTTTGGGTGGAAGCGGCGCTAGCGGCGGCGCGGCATCTGGGGGATCGACGCGCCGAAATTAGCCATTTGCTCAGTTTGTGTCGCACGCATTTAACGCTCAGTGATTATGATGCGGCGATTATCAGTGCCCAAGCCGCTTTGTTGCTTGCTGACCAGAACGGGGATTGGGTCGCCAACGCCTCGGCTTTGTCTTATCTAGGCAGTGTGACCTATCGACAGGGGGACTATTTTGCGGCGCAGAATTATCACCAGCAAAGTTTGACCATTCGTCGCGAGATCGGGGATCAACGTGGCATTGGCGAGAGTTTGGCAGGACTTGGTCTGGTTGCCGAAGCTACTGGAAGGTACACCGAAGCGCAGGCTTACTATCAAGACAGTCTGACGATCCGCCGAGAGTTTGGCGATTGGCGCGGCATTGCGGACAGTCTCGCCTATCTCGGCACAATCGTTGAAGCACGCGGCAGTTATGAGGAAGCGCAGACTTACTATCAGGATAGTTTACTCATCCGCCGTGAGATCGGAGACCGACCCGGTATCGCGTCGAGTCTAGTCAATCTGGGGACAGTCGCGCACAATCTCGGCAAATATACGATGGCGTGGGGCTATGTTAAAGATGGCTTGGCCTTACACCACAAGATCGGGGATCAATCAGGAATTGGACAGGGGCTTTTCAATCTGGGAACGGTGGCCTACAGCCGCAGCGATTATCCCAATGCACAGAAGTATATCGAGTCCGCTCTGAGGATCTTTCGGGCAATCCATCATAAAGCTGGTACAGATCTGTGTCTGATCTGGCTGGGCAAAACGGCTCACGCGCAAGGCAATTACGACAACGCCCAAGTCGATGCCGAGCAAGGGCTAACCCTTGCCCGTGAGATCGGCATTCAGGCTCAGGAGGCAATGGCGCTCGATCTGCTGGGGTTGATCGCGTTTGATCGAGGAGACATGACCACTGCCTTCGCTCAATCTCAGGCAGCGATGTCTATTGCTCGCGAAATTGACGATTGGATGGTGCTGTCTGAAATCTTATGCCATGCAGCTTTTATCTACGGCACATGGAACGATGTCGCTATCGCCAGACAATATCTGCGAGAAGCATTGAGATTCGCCCACGAAAACGAGGCAGTAGCCATTACGCTAGAAGCACTGGTCGGCTTTGCGTGGCTGCACTTTCTTGAAGGAGAACTGGAACGCTGCGCGGTGCTAGTTGGTTTGGTCGGGCAGCATCGTCTGGGGCGCAGTGGGGCGATCCAACGCTGGCTTACGCGGTTACGTACCGACTTGGCGGTGGTACTGCCCGAAGCTAATCTCGATGCACAGCTTGTAGATGGCGCGTCCCTCTCGCTTGAGAAAACTATTGCCGAACTGCTTGCCTGATTAACCATCAAACCGACGAAAACAGCAGGTTTATGACAGGGATAAGGTCTTTGGAAAGTGTTATTGATGCCACGTAGAATCCCTCTTTGCAAGCCGAGAGGGATTTTGCCAAGGCAAATTGCGATCTGTTGATTGCTAATATTGCCTTACGGACGTAATTCAAAACTCGCTGAGGCGCGTCCCTCAGCCGAAATAACGATGTGATCGTTGGCAGGAGTGAGCAGCATTTCCTCACCGGCCCGTAGGATAGTATCTTCGCCTTTGTAAGTGATCCAAACGCAGCCGGACAAAATGTACAGCACACGACTGGTGGACTGTAGAGGGATACTGCGTGCATCGCCCTTCTGGAGCACGAATTGCGTTGATTTTACAAACCACCGTTGTGTCTGAGTCCGAGCCAAACGGAAAATACTTGTGAGTTCCATAGTCGATTATTCCTTTATTCAACGCTGTTCAAAATCTTGTGACTGGAAAATATGGTTACGATAGAAAATGGTCGTTAGCTAGCCTGATTGGCGGCATTGTGCTTTTTCTGTCGAGGATTCAGTTTTGCAAACCGAGTGGCAATTATGCTGGAGATCTTTTGCAGTAGAGAGCCAGATTGCTTGGTAGAAAGTGCCTGCAAGTTGGAGATTGCCACAGTACTTTGCGGATTGATATATAGCGCTCGGTACAGGCAGTAGCGTTTTTCTGACTCAACGACCAGATGCTTGGCAAGCCACAACCAATCCATTTCCAGATTTGAGTCGTTACGAATCGCTTCAGCAAGCAAATAACTCAGGTTATTCACATTCAATCCGGCGTAAGTTACTACATCCTGTATCGATTGATCTGACATGGCTAATTTCTCCTTAATTCGACTTTCACTTGCCCATTGCTATCAGTACAATAGGGCATGAACGCTACTCGTTCGCAACAAGATCGCTACAGGATTAGCAAATTCCTATGTCAGATCTGCATCTGTTCCTTTTTGGCTCACCCCGGATCGAATATCAAGGTGCGATTGTTGAAATTGATCGACGCAAGGCAGTCGCGCTCGCTGCCTATCTGGCAGTTGCCGAACAACCCCAGAGCCGCGATACACTGGCGACTCTGCTGTGGCCCGGCCTCGACCAGCAGCACGCCCGCGCCGCCTTACGCAGCACACTGCCCGCCCTCACGATGTTGGTTCCCGATGAATGGCTCGTCGCGGATCGGGCCACCATTACGTTGAATCGTGAAGCCGTGTGGATCGATGTAGGAACGTTTTTGGGGTTGCTTGCTCAGAGTCGATCTCATGCTCACGGGCAAGACACCTTATGCAGTGAATGTGTAAGCCTGCTGAATCAGGCTGTGACACTCTATAACGATGACTTCATGACTGGCTTTACGCTGGCTGACAGCGTTGAGTATGACGACTGGCAAATGCTGCAACGGGAGTGGTTGCGACGAGAATTTGCGGGGGTACTCCGGCGGCTGGCACAGCACTATGGAGAGGAGGGCCAATTCGACGAGGCGATCAAGGCCGCACTGCATTGGCTAGCTTTGGATTCACTGCACGAACCAGTTCACCGAATGTTGATGCGGCTGTATTCCGCCAGTGGTCAACGGGCTGAAGCACTGCGCCAGTATCAGGAGTGCGCTCGCAAACTGGATGAAGAACTGGCAACTCCGCCTGAGGAAGAAACAATCCAGCTTTACGAGGCGATCAAAGCGGAAGGGACGATCCCGTTTGCTGAAAGCAGTACTGCCAAGTCTGTATATGGGGTATTGCCCCCCTTGCCCACCTTGATTGTCGGACGCGAGGATGTACTGCGCGATCTTAAGCGGCGGCTTGGCATACCCACAAAAAATGACCTACGCCCCCTGACGATCCTTCAGGGCTGGCCCGGTGTGGGCAAAAGCACAACTGTCGCGGCACTGGCGCACGATCCAGAAGTGGCACAAGCCTTCCCCGATGGTGTACTGTGGGCATCGTTAGGTGAAACCCCTAGCCTACTCGCGGAACTCTCCACTTGGGCGGATGCGCTAAATCTGACCGATATGGCGCGGGTTCACGATCTGCAAGAAATCTCTGTACAACTTACGGCAGCGCTGCGCGATAGACAAATGCTGCTGATCGTCGATGACGTTTGGCAAACCGAACATGCTGTGCCGTTCAAGGTGGGCGGGCAAGCCTGCGCCATGATCTTGACCAGCCGTCTCAATGAGGTAGCTCAGGCATTAACCCCAACTCCGCGAGACATCTATCGGCTGCCCGTGCTTTCCGAAGATACAGCGCTCGAATTGCTGCGAACGCTAGCTCCGGCAGCGATTGCCGAATATCCCGACGAAGCACGCGAACTGGTTCAAAATCTCGAAGGGCTGCCGCTGGCGATTCAGGTGGCGGGACGGCTGCTTGAGAACGAGTCGCGGTTGGGCTGGGGCATAGGCGATCTACTTACCGAACTGCGCGAGGGGGCAAACTTGCTGACGGCACAGGCTCCCAGCGATATGGTCAGTTCGGGACTCGATACCCCACTGACCATTACTGCGCTGCTCAAACGCAGCAGCGACTCGCTCGCTCAGGAGACGCGCCAACGTTTCATGCTCCTCGGTTTGTTTGTTCCCAAGCCTGCCACCTTTGATCTAGAAGCGATGGCAGTCGCTTGGGATATTCCCGACCCGAAACCAACTGCACGTCTGCTTGTCAATCGCGGCTTGTTGGAGCCAGTCAGCGGCGGGCGCTTCCAGATGCACGCATTGTTGGTGATGCACGCCCGTTCGCTGCTTGAGGAATAGCTCGTCTTTTTCTATCTATTTCTGCTGCGGATTGGCGCGATACCATGCTACCGTTTCCGAGATCACGGTTTTGATCGGGGTTGCAATGTTGCCGAAAGCACGCACGAACTTGCTGTGATCCAGAATAAACGGCTCCTCAAACTGGTACGTCATTTCATACACCTCCTTGATCACCGGGCTGAAGCGACCCATTAACCACAAAATCGGTTTTGGCGCGGCGGCAATCTTGGCTGGCTTGCCGATCTCTGCAAAAATTTGCTCAATATACTGGCGAGTTGTGAGCGTGTCGGCATTCGGGACATGCCAGATCTGCCCTAAAGCGTTTTCCGCGTCACCCAAGATAACCATTGCACGGGCGACATCCGGAACATAGGTATAGGTGTGCGGCATATCGGGATTGCCCAAAACCGACGCGGCTTTGCCCTCAAGTGCCGGATAGATGGCTCGCCCGCCCAGACCGCCCTCAATCGAACGCGGCCCGATAAAGTCGGCAGCACGGATAATCGCAACGCGCACTTTGCCGCTGTGATGCAGCGCCATAAGTTCCTCTGACATTTGCGCCCGCACTTTTCCCTTGACGGTGGTTGCCGCGTTAGGCATAGCTTCGGTCATGGGCTTGCCGTGCGTATTGCCGTACATATAGAGATTTTCCAGCACGATCAGTTTGGCCTGTGCAGTGGTGGCGGCTTCAATCGCTCCCTTTTGGAGCTGTGGGAATAATTCAGGCCACTTATCATAGGGTGCGTTGAGCGCATCATAGACATGTGTTGCACCCTCTGCTGCCTTCCGGGAAAAGTCGAGTGAAGTAATATCGCCCCGCACGTTTTCAACGCCGTTTGGCAGTGCCTTTACACCATTGCGATTCACGATGCGAACTTTTTTGCCCGCCGCAACGAGTGTTTCCATAATTGCCAGCCCGACTGGCCCCGCACCCAAAATCACATGTAGTTCGCTCGTGGTTTCCTTGGTCATCCTTGTAAATCCTTTCTTGTATCCAGATAGATTAAATGAACTTAGCGTTATTGGTAGGTGAGCAGATTATGACTTTGATTGGCCTATTCGCTTAGGTGATGGCATCAACGGTTGCTTCCCTCTAATTCCTCTCCACGCCGTAGTGAATGATTCAGGATAATGACCATTGAAGCAATTAATTAAACGTGGCTGTATGCGAACCACAGTGTAGAGAGGGTGAAAGTAAATTACCATGTGTCTGTGCGTTTCGCACATTGTGGGTACAATCTCGGTTAGACTACCGTTGCCGCCGACAGCGATTACAGTGACCAGTGTTGTTGTGGAGGGAAACTTTTCATGAGCCAAGCCGACCTAGCGAATAGGCTAAATGAAGCTATCGCTTTGATCAATGCAGGGCGGCGCGAGGAAGCCCGCGCTATCTTGCTGCCTCTCAGCCAGCAGTATCCCAATCTCGAACAGGTCTGGATGTGGTTGGCAACTGCCACCGACGATACCGATGAACGAGTCACCTATTTACAGCGTGTGTTGAGCCTGAACCCCCGTAACGAAAAAGCGCGATCAGCCTATACGCGCCTGACCGGGAAAACACCATCCACACCAGATAGCGCCAAACCGACTACCGCAAGCAGTGTTTCGGCGCGAACCATTGAATCATGGCTGATTGCCTTGTTGGGGATAGCGGCGTTGGTCACGGTTATGTTACTGATTAGTGCGGTTGTGGGCCCGCTGCTTGCCCCGAAGCCTACCGAAACCCTGACTCCTACCAGTTCGATGACCTTTACGCCCTCTATTACCTATACCCCATCGATCACACCGGGTGGGCCAACTCTCACGCCCTTTACCAACTCGACCCTGCCCCCGTCGTGGACACCCTCGGATACTTTAACGCCTGTGCCAACGAATACCCACTTGCCAACCAGTACGCCCCTGCCAAGCATTACGGCAACTCTAAGGCTTCAGGATCGTGCGTCATATACCCCGATTCCGACCATTACGCCGGGTGGACCAACCTTGACCGATATACCGCGCACGGATACACCAGTGCCGACACCCACTCGCGATCTGACAGCGGAACCGGACACGTTAACCCCGGTAGCAACGGCGGCGCAATAAACAGCATAACATGGTAGCGGATTATCGGAGTGTTTCACAGCTAAATGCAGCGCGTTGGGATAGCTTTGTCGATACACATCCTGACGCGCACATTTTACAAAGTGCCGACTGGGGACGGCTCAAGAGCGCTTTCGGCTGGTCGGCGCAGCAGGTCGGGGTCGAGGATAGCGCAGGCAATTTGGTCGCCGGGGCGCAGGTCTTATACAGGCGCTTACCACTGCGATTAGGCACATTAGCCTATATCCCAGCAGGGCCATTGTTTTGTGGCGATGGTGCTGCGCATCCCGCTAATCGGTTGCTCTGGCAAACGGTGGATAGCGCTGCCCATGCTCATCGTGCCGCCTTTCTCAAGGTAGAGCCGTGTAATTGGTATCGCGCCCGACCCGATCTGCCGGGGCAGTTGCAGCAAGCCGGCCTCCGACCTAGCCCACAGACGATCCAGCCACCACGTACCATTGTACTGGATCTGACTCCCGATGCTGAGGCTGTCCTGAAACGCATGAACCAATCGACGCGCCGCAAAGCAAAATTTGGCGCTCGGATGGAAGTGGGGGTGCGCGAAGGAACCCTCGCCGACCTCACCAGCTTTAACGCGCTCATGGCGATTACTGGCAAGCGCAATGCCTTCGGTGTCCATGCACCAGACTACTACCAGATGGCCTTCGATCTATTTGCGCCGAGTGGACGCTGCGCCTTGCTCATCGCATCTTATGCGGGACACGATCTGGCGGGGATCATGGTTTTTCGCTGTGGCGAGAATGCCTACTATTTGTACGGTGCGTCCTCGGATGAGGAACGCAACCGGATGCCTACGTATATTGTGCAGTGGGCTGCGATTCAGTGGGCGATTCAGCATGGCGCGACACGCTACGATCTGTGGGGAGTGCCAGACGCAGAACCCGACATGCTCGAAGCGGAGTTCGAGACGCGCCACGAAGGGCTGTGGGGAGTCTATGGCTTCAAACGCGGTTTCGGCGGGCAAGTTGTGCGAAGCGTTGGCGCATGGGATAAAGTTTATAATCCGGCGTTGTATGCGCTCTATGTGTGGTATGCTAATCGTCGCACAGAAAACGGCTAGAAATTTAGGTCAAGCGCTAACGCCCTCCCCGTAAAGCTAATTGACCGTGATGAGAAGCAAGGGGGCTACACATGAAATTGTACAACACCCTATCACAGCAGATCGAGCCTGTCACCAGCGACGATGGTATTTTTCGGATGTACGTCTGCGGAATAACGCCTTATGATACGACGCATCTGGGCCACGCCTTCACTTACGTATGCTTCGATGTGCTAGGCCGCTACCTCGAATTTCTCGGCTACAAAACAATTCGCGTCGAGAATGTCACCGATATTGACGACGACATCTTAAAACGGGCAGCAAAAGTTGGCGTGGCGTGGGATGCACTCGTGAAGCAGGAAACCGATAAGTTTCTGGCAGATATGCAAGCGCTCAATGTCCGCCCACCGGACTATTACCCTTACGCCTCGCAGGAGATCCCTAAGATTCTGGAAATCATCGTCGATCTGCTGGCAAAAGGGAATGCATATGAGCGCAATGGCAGTGTCTATTACGACACCCATAGCGACTCAGGTTTCGGGCAATTGGCGGGTATGGATTACACGGAGATGCTCAACACCGCTAATGAACGGGGCAACTTCCCCGACGACCCGAACAAGCGCGATCCACTGGATTTTGTGTTGTGGCAGGCTGCCAAACCCGGCGAACCAACGTGGGATAGTCCTTGGGGCAAAGGTCGTCCCGGTTGGCATATCGAATGTACGGCGATAAATCTGCGCTATCTCGGCTCACGGGTCGATATTCACAGTGGTGGTGCTGACCTGATCTTCCCCCATCACGACTGCGAGATCGCGCAGTCGGAGCATTACAGCGGCGACAGACCGTTCGTGCGCTATTGGTTTCATATTGCGATGGTGCGGCTTGCCAACGAAAAGATGAGCAAATCGCTCGGCAATATGCTGTTCGTTAGCGACCTGCTCAAAACGTATTCCGCCGACGCGATCCGACTATATTTACTCTCACACAAATATCGTGACGCATGGGATGCCGACAATTACACTGCCGATCTGACCGCGGCTGAGGAGACGTTGGCGCGGTGGCGGGTAGCGTTGGCACTGCCAGATGGCAGCGACGAACCACTGAATGCGCTGCCTTATGAGGCCACCTTTGGCGATGCAATGGATGATGACCTTGACACGGCGCGGGCAATTGACCATCTGGACGAGTTAGCGGACGCAATCGCTGGCGCGCCACATATGCAGTTAGGGCAGACACAAGCGGCGTTGCGAATGCTCGGTGCGGTGCTTGGTTTTACCTTCGCCAGTAAATAAGGCTCAAAAATAGGAACTGCACTGTGAAGCAAAGTAGACTTGTCTTCAGCAGTGGCGCTAAAGACAAGTCTGAAATTTCGACAGCCAAAGATGCGGCATACACCCGATAAACGCTGGACAAACAAAGAATTGGTTGTTGAGCATGATCGTAGGGTATCAATAGAGGCCAACCCGATTAACCTTTAGTTTATCGCACCGAAACGTGGCGGATCTAGTGGCAAGCTCAATTTGCTATCATTGCTTGAAGATCGTCCAGACTGCACCCTAGCGATTTTGCGAATGATTTGTTGTAGCTTGCTAGGCTAATTCAGCTTCAGCAGTAGGTAAATTCAGAAAAAGTTCATGCCGTTTTAGAGCAAAACAACGATAATTAAAATATTGCTTTAGTTAGAGGATCTATGTCTACCATTCTTATCGTTGAAGACAATACTGATGTTGCTATCTTGTATGAGCGTATTTTTCCCCAGCACAATTGTTTTATCGTAGATAGTGTGGGGTCGGCGATTGCCTATATAAACGAGACAATACCGGATCTGGTAATTCTCGATTTTCACCTAAATGAGAGCTATGGCCTTGATCTGCTGACCTATATGAGGGCACAGCCTCATCTTATAAACACGCCTGTGCTTGGCATTTCCGGCGACGACTTTCTTGAAGAGCGAGCCAATCGGAAGGGTCTTACCGCTTTTCTGCGTAAGCCATTGGAAATGATCCAATTGATAATGGTCGGTCGCCGACTGCTTCAATCGTAAGCAATACCGTACTAGTAGACTAACGCACAGGAAGTGATGGATAAAGACGGGACAATTTCGTGCGTGCTTTTTCAACCGAGAATTGCCACAACATGGTAGCGTGTTGGGCATTACAACGATCTTGCCAATCGGTCACTTGACGTTGCAAGGTGGTCATGTCGGGAATACGCTGACCGAGACATTGGCGGACCAGAATGGATAATTCAATTTCAACCATGTTTAGCCAGGAGCCATGTTTCGGAGTGAAGTGGAATTCCAATTTGTGGAGGATATGCCACGCTTCAGCAGGTTCAAAAGTGGCATACAGCGAATCAGGCGAGTGGATGTTGAGATTATCTAGGACAACCCGGATTATATCAGCATCTGGGAACTGAATGTCAACGACATCGCGCATTAAGTGGGCATAATCCTCTTGTTTACGGTGAGCGGTGACGGTCGTGTCTCGCCAAGCCGGGAGTGGCTCAAAAATCATGAACAGGTTACAACTGCCCTGACGGATGTACTCAAAATCGTAACGACTGGGTTGTCGGGGCTGCATGGGCAGTGCTTCACGACTATCGGACAGCACCTGACACGGACGCTCATCCACACATATCTGGGGTCATAGAGCTTCACATATTGCTCCAAGACATCTTCTATGCGCCACACAAAATCCGCGCCTACCGTGGCAATACACCATTGTTCTTTGAGCC
>JBDTVG010000118.1:0-9897 GCA_040007395.1 Chloroflexota bacterium | reverse complement strand
CAGATGCGCTGCCCAACCTGTGACGAATTTGGCAAGACGCGACCAACGGCGATGTGCTGCATTTTCGCGGTCAAGGAAGGCTTTTTCAGCGAAGTAATAGGCGCTACCGCTGCCTGCGTCTGGGTAACGGCGAGCAAGTTCAGCGAATGAAAAGGCAGTGAGAAAGGCAATGATAAGCGCGCCCACGATACCTGTCCACATATCGAGGGCAGTACTGTTACCCGCTGCATCGACATTCGCCGCTTGCAATTGGTAAGTGATCCACAAAAACGCACCCGGCGCAATGAGCGCCATCGCATTGACGGTGACACCCGTGAGACCAAGTGTCTTCTTCATGACTGGACCTTCACTCTGTGCTGTCATGTACCCTCCTCAATAGTGGTTCGCTGAATTTTCGCGAAAGATGACACTATAGTAGGGGGTGACAACAAAGCTTACTTCGTAAAAAACCTAATAAAATTTATATGCTTTTTTCGGTATTTTACCTAAATCTTTGGAATGCTTTGCAAAGAAGTCAAAGAGAGCAGTCGATACAACTAGGGTCAATAGCTCAGTTACAATCCCTTGAGCAACTGACCTCGCTCTAGATCCAAGACTTGTTCAATATCCCATGCACGATCTATTGGCATGGCTCGTTCGCCGCGTTCGTAAGCTAGTAAATCGTCCGTGCGCCAGTTCAGGCGATCTGCAACTTGTGTCAATGTTAAATGTGCAGCCTTGCGTCCCTCACTGAGTCGGGTTCCTACCGCAATTGTTAAGGGTTTACGAGTGGTGCGACGTGCCCATGTGGAAAATATATTAAAAATTACACAGGCCCATGCAGTAAATTGCACAACAGCAATTGGCAACAGGTCGCGCCACGGCAGCGGCGCAAAACCACTGGGACGCAGCGTCACATAGTTATACAGGAACGATTGCCACGTAGCGAAATAGCTGTAATAGACGATCAAGCGGCGCAGCGGCGTATTGTCGAGCAAGGCTGCCAGTGGCACGACCCACAACACATACCACGGTTGGAACCATGTACACGTTACCAGTAGATAGAACAGCAGCACATAGGCAATGGTGCGGACTGGGTAAACTGGATCGGCAGCCAAGGATGCGCTATAGATACGCCAAAGTTGGTTAACATAAAACGCACCGAACAAGACTAACACAGCCAGTGTAATCACCTGATTGGTATTGGGAGTTTGCGAAGGTGAGCCAATCTGCCCGTCGAGTAACGGGCCGAGCGTTTGGCGGGCCAGCGTTTCTACCGAACCAGTGTACAATCCTGTGCGACGATCAATGCCCAGCGTGCTCATGCCGTTCCAGAACGGCCCATAGATTGACACCACTAAGACGGTACATAGCAGCGCCGATAGTGCCAGATAGCGCAGTCGTGTGCTGCCCCGCAATTGACGCAATGCCACAATCGCGATAATCGGCACTAGCAAAATTGGAATGAACTTGACTAACGCCCCCAGTACCGCCGCCACTGTTGACCCAACGTACCATCGCCGCATTAGACAATAGATGCTTAACGCAATGCAGGCGGTCATCACAGCATCGTTATGGCCTGTGCCTGCTGTCATATACACAACAAGGGGATTCCAAGCAAAGAGCGTAACGCCCACCAATGCGCGACGCGGCGCAACGAACCGCAGGGTTAAACCAATGAATAGCGCCGTCAGCGCATAGCCAATTACCGAAATCAATTTGAAGATAATTACGTTGGGAATATTCTCGTCGCCAGTGATGCGGCTTCCGACAGCCGCTAACATCTCCCACGCGGGGCCGTAGGCGGAAGGCGAATTGTGCCAAGTCGGAGCGGCAAAATCATAAAACGGATCGGTAGCGATCTCGTTGGGCGTATCGACCATTGGATTGAGTTTATAGGTCGCCGACATTCGCCCACGCAAAATGTAATCGTAAATATCGGCAGCATCGGCGGGATACATTGGCAGCAGCAGAATATTGAAGGACAGCGCAAAGACACCAACCAGCAGCCATTGAGTCTGGGTGGGCGGACGCATTCCGTAACGCATTGCCAGCCAGTACAAACCAAACAACGCGGCGAAGCCAGCCACATACAGGAACGCACCATCGGCGGAAAAATTGTTGAGGGTCGCGATAGACTGTAGCGGCTTGTCGGCATCATTAGACAAACTGTAGCGCGTAGCAAATGCCATATGGAAAATGACCGACATCAGCAACCCACTGATGATTAACCATGTCGTCGCCGAAATAGGGAATATGCCTTGTGATCGCGGCTTAACTGCAAGCTCATCTTTATTGGCAGACATCGGTTCACTATTCAAGGAATGGTTTTCCTGTTTAACTATGAACGCTTATGAACACTGCGGAAATTTCGTGGATCGAACTTCAAACGTGGTGTAATTGAATACAGCCTCTAATCTAGCGCTTATGAGGCAAACCTGCCACTTTGAGCTATCCTTGAATGGAAATATACTCATGCTAATGTACACAAAATTTGTGGTAAAGGATCTATACAATTATGCAAATTCGTTTTAACCGACTAGGGCTGTTCGTGATGATGGCAGCAGTCCTATGTTTCGGCATCCTGTTTGGATCAGTCGTGAATATCGCGCCTACCCAAGTCCATGGACAAGACAGTGTTGACGAACAGACAGTATTATTGCAACGTCTGTATCAGGACACTAACCCGGCTGTTGTCAATATCCGCGTCAATGTCCCAGCCAGCGCGGATAGTTCCGGGTTACTGCCCATCGATCCCTCCGCCCCCCCAGCAACACCCGATAGCACGCCGGGCGGCGCAACGCCACCATCGAGCATTGCTGAAGGCTCCGGTTTTGTGATTGATACCGCTGGCTTCATTGTCACGAATGCCCATGTTGTGCAAGATGCCACCAAGATCGAAGTGACACTCTCTGAGGATACTACCTTGATCGCCCAAATTGTGGGGATCGACTTGGACAGCGATCTGGCAGTTATCAAGATTGACCCCAAAACGGTGAAGCTTACCGCGTTGACTCTCGCGGATTCTGACAAACTGAATGTCGGTGAACGTGCGATTGCCATCGGCAACCCCTTTGGGCAAAAAGGCACGATGACGCATGGCATTGTTAGCGGTCTGGAGCGTTCGCTGCAAGGGCAACGTCCATCTGGTTCAAGTGGTTCCTACCTAATCCCACAGGTGATCCAAACTGATGCCGCGATCAACCCCGGCAATTCCGGCGGGCCGCTGCTCAATAACAAGGGTGAAGTGATCGGCGTGAATACGGCGATTGAGTCACGGTTTGGGCAATCATCGGGCGTTGGTTTTGCGGTGCCATCCAATATCGTAAAGAAAATTGCTAATAAACTGATCAAAGATGGCAAGGTTGACCACTCCTATTTGGGTATAGCTGGGGGAACTCTCACATTGGATCTGAACCAACTGGCGGGTCTCGACGATAATTTTCATGGTGTCCTTGTCCAGAGTGTGTCAGCAGGTAGTCCAGCCGCAAAGGCTGGTATCAAGGCCAGCACAGTCAGAAAGCAGTTAGAAGGCGCGAATGTTCTAGTCGGCGGCGACATCATCGTTGGCGTAGACGATGTGAAGGTCAACCGTTTCGAGGACTTGCTCGGTTATCTGTTTGTCAACACTGAGCCGGGTCAAAAAGTTACCGTAAAAATCTATCGCGATGGTCAAACAGTAGATGTGTCGGTAGAACTCGGCTCACGTCCTACTAGTAACTAAAACACAGCATTCTCTGATTACAGGTTGAGGAAGGGATGGCTAGATGAGCCATCCCTTCTTTTTTGTTACCACACTACAAAATTCCCCTCTCAATGTTATTACGTTTCATCTCAGAACGTTATGCTCACGATTTATCAGTTGTATAATGCAAAGAGGACGAGCATAACTAGGTAGCATAACTCATGGGTTTCAAAACCGAAACAGCGATAACGACAGCTTTACAACAGCTACAAACCATCACTGGGGCGGATTTTTTGGCGCTGTCACGCTTCACCAAAGAACAGACCAACTTGCTTACGCCGGATTATTTTTTGACTTCGGAGAGCGCTTGGGCAGACAAGGAAGTGTTGTGTAGTGCTGCCTCGCCACACGTTGCTCAAGCGATAACGACTGGACAATATGTTTCATGGGAGATTAGCCGCCAGCAAGAGGGTTTTTCTGGCACTGCGACGATAACGGTATTTCCGATGATTGTCAGTTACAGACCCATTGGCGGCCTGATTCTAAGTTGGAATGGTACAACCGCCCCCGCCTTTGATATGACCAATATTCAGATCATGGCGAATATGGTTGGTGTCGCCCTAAACAGTTTACTAGAATATCAGGGGCAGCAAGCGTATCTAGAATCTCTCGAATACCTCGGTGGACTATCAACTGAACTCAATGTACTGTCTACCATCAATCAAGTTGCCAACCGCACTGGGCATACTGCCTGTGTATTGCTTAAAGCGGATCATTTTGCGGTTCTGTTGTTGGAGAATCAGCAAGTCGAAAATGTTTATACACATCATCTGTCGGCTGACTTTATCGAGGCAATGCAGCAAATTAGCCTGTCCAATGCCGCCAGTTTTGAGCAGGAACAGACTTTGATCATTTCGGATGCCGGGACAATCGCGATTCCGGAGGAATGGCGCAGCACTTTTGCCGACGAGAGCATTCAATTGGGCATTGGCACGCTGCTTTCCAGCCATGATCGAGTGTTCGGCTACCTGTGGGTTTTTTATGATCACCTGAATACGCGGACTTCCTACGGAGTACGGCTGATCGAGATCCTAGCGGCACAGGCCGCCGCTGCGCTGGAAAATATCGCTCTGAATGAGGCTAACCAAGAGTACGCTCAGATCCTCGAAGAACGGGTTGCGGAACGCACTCAGGAACTGGCTGTTGCGTTAGATAAAGCTGAGGACGCGGATCGGCTCAAGACAAAGCTGCTCTCTACTGTTTCGCATGAACTGCGAACCCCGCTAGCTGTGATCAAGGCCCATGCGTCTACATCATTGAACTACTATGATCGGTTGCCCAAAGAACGACATGTCCAATACCTGAATACGATTAATGAGGAAGCTAACCGTCTGACCGAGATGATCACCAGCTTGCTGGAAATGTCGTCACTAGAAGCAGGGATGTTAGATATTCATTCAGTCGCTTTTGATCCGATTTATACGTTGACCCAACTGCTTGATCGGTTGCGGCTGCGTTTTGCAGATCGAGCATTGGTCGCCACACTACCCTCGATGGTAGCGCCCGTCTTTGCCGACCCAGAGCGAGTTCGGCAACTCATCGCTAATCTACTCGACAATGCCGCCAAATATTCGCCTGCTGGAAGCGCGATTGAGATTGGGGCAAAAATCTGGGATGACTCGCTTGAGTTGTGGGTGAAAGATCATGGTAAGGGCTTGAGTCCTGAACAAGCTCGTCAGGTTTTTGCACCTTTCTATCAGGTCGAGTCGCTTAATTCCGCTCGATCCGGTGTTGGGTTGGGGTTGGCGATCTGCAAGGGACTTGTCGAAAGCATGGGCGGGCGAATCTGGTGCGAAAGCAATGACATAAATCAGGGAACACGGTTCGCCTTTACACTTCCGTGGGCTTCCCCTGAACTTATCACGAACGGAACTCCTGTCGGAGCAAATGTCCCTGTCCCACAAATGTCTACGGTTACTTTGCGTCAGGACAACGTCATCATCGCTGATTAAGTTTAGGACTTGCTGCACTCTACCCGGTTTACACTCATTAATCATTGACTTTCGCTTGACTAGAGCAGTGGTATGATTGGCACGCCGTTTATCCCACTTGTGAGGTCGAACTTGTCTGCAACTCGCCGTACTACGCTCTGGCTCCCGGTATTGATTCTACTGTTGGCTGCATTTGCGCGGCTATGGCACTTCAGCGCGGCTCCTCCCGGCCTACAACATGACGAACTATTCTACGCACAAGATGGGCGCTCAATCATTGAAGATGGTAACTGGCGCATCTTCTACCCTAACAATCAGGGGCGTGAGGGCGGTTATATCTGGTTTCTGGCGCTGGCCTATCTGATGTTCGGAGCCAGCACCGTCATGGTCAAGATCCCCGCCCTGTGGATCTCGCTGCTAACTCTAGCCATGCTCTACCGCTTCACCCGCGACGTTTTTAGCTATCGTGCCGCCGTCATCGCGCTAGGATTAGGTGCGGTGACATTCTGGCCTATCTTTATCGGGCGCGTAGGTCTGCGGGCAGCGACTTTGCCGCTGGTAGGCTTGGTCGTGCTGTGGGGTGTATGGCGCGTTTGCTATAGAAAAATGCCTGTGCAGAATTGGTGGCAGCGTTGGCGTGCCGCACTCTTGACCGGGATTGTGCTAGGCTTTGCCGCCTACACCTACACCGCATGGTTTGCCCTGTACGCGGCCTATGCTGCCTTTATTCCGGGACTGGCCTTATTTGATCGCGTCCGATTCCGGCCGCGTTGGCGCGATCTGGCGATAATCGGCGTGATTGCATTGGTGTTAGCGCTGCCAATGATTCGGCTGTACTTCGACGGGACAATCACGCAAGCCCGCGTTAACACCATCTCGAAGCCTTGGACAGATTTTCGGGCAGGGCATCCTGAACTGCTGTTTAATAATGCCCGTCTGTTGGCGGCAATGCCGTTCTACACAGGTGATCCTGAGTGGCGCTACAACATCGCCGGACGGCCTTTCTTCGCGACTCCGCTTGGCTTATTCGTCTATGTCGGCCTGCTGATCGTGCTATGGCAGATGCGCCGCAAACCGATCAACACGATGCTATTGGCGCTGACGTTTGCCGGATTGATCCCCAGTTTGTTGACCACTTCTGCGCCGTCGTTTCTGCGGGTAATCATCATCTTTCCGGCGCTGCTGATGTATGTGGCTGTTGCCATTGATGCTATTTCCCGATTGGGTAAAAGCGTGAACTGGTCACGGATCGCGTGGACTGTCGGCATATTTGGCGTTCTTGTCACCGCTGCTGTTGATTGGCCTGCTTACTTCAATGTATGGGTGCGCAACGACGAAGTACGTTCGATTTACCGTGAAGATTTGCGGCTGCTTGGCAATTATCTCCGCGAACAGAACGAGCCGTTAGCGCTGGTTTCGACCAACGCTCCCGCCGACTATCTCGATCCACTGCTGTATCGCTATTCGAATCCACAGGGCAACCACACCAATATTGTGTGGTTTGATGGGCATGTCGATATTGCGTTGAGTGAAAAGCCGTCGCTGTTGTTTGTGTCACCACTAGCAAAGATCACCGATCCGCAAAAAGATTGGCTGACCCAAGCCAACGGCACGGAAACCCTGAGTCCCCTGCTAGCACCGGACGGTAAGCTCTTGTTCGATGTCTATCGGATCTCGGCGACGGGTACTGTATTGCAAGATCGTGTCAAGCAGGCTAGCCAATGGCCTATTTCGCTCATCACGCCACAGTCGTTTTCCTCGACAGATATTTCACAATGGTCTGTGCCACTAGCATTCCCAATAAACTTCGGTAACTTGTTGCAATTGCGAGGAGTCTACGTCCCGCAAGGCAAGCCGCTGCCACAATATGCCAACCTCACCGACTGGCCCGGAATCAATATGCAGCTTTACTTGCAACCGCTGGTGGAACATTACCCCACGCCGATCAACATTTTCGTCCATGTGCTGTCGGCAGATGGCAGAACGATTGTTGGGCAGCGCGATTTCATGGGCGTTCCCGCTACGTCGTGGAACAAGGCGATCACTTTTATGCAGGATCATTACACGGGGTTTCCAGAAAATGTTATTGGCAAATACTACGTGACACTGGGCGCATATAACGTCCAAACTGGCGAACGCTTGCCAATCCTCGACGCAAACGGCAAAGCCATCGGGGATAGAATTCTGTTGGCAGCCGTTGAGAATACTGCCAAGTAACTTAAGCAACGGATGAGATGTTACTTGTAGACACAGATAACGGCCTTTGATAAATTGTGCAAAGTGCCATTTTTAAGCTAGGCTTAACTAATCCGGTTGTGCGGACGCAGTGCCTGTTCCCCTCAATCATTTACAGTAAGGATTAGCCATCTATGCGTACTCAACAGATAAGTCGGGGTGTGACTCTCGCATTGGCGATGCTGCTCTCCGTATTTTATGGTCTCTGGCTGCCCAACCCAACGCTGGCGCAAACGGCAGCGATCCCACGTTTTGAGCCAAGCGCTTGCAAGTTTGATATTCCCAACAACCTACAAGAAGGTAAAAATCTTCACTGTGGTTTCGTCATTGTGCCTGAAGACCACAGCAAACCCGATGGCCCCACTATTAAACTGGCAATAGCCCAACTCAAAAGCCCTAACCCAGCCGCCGACGCGGTGATCTATTTGGATGGTGGCCCCGGCGGCTATTCGCTGGTCAGCACGGATTATTACGGTCAAGCCTTCGCACCGCTGCTGAAAAAGCGCGATGTGATTATGCTTGACCAGCGCGGAGTCGGCTACTCGGAACCATTGCTCAATTGTCCTGAACTGACGATGCTGTACTATCAATTGCTTGAGGAAGACATCAGTAAAGAGAAAGCCGCCGCACTTGGTCTGGACGCTACACAGCAATGCCATGATCGGCTGGTCAAGAGTGGAATAGACCTGACGGTTTACAACAGTGCTCAGAATGCTGCCGATGTGGATATGGTGCGACAGGCGCTTGGTTACAAGCAGTTTGACTTATATGGCATTTCCTACGGGACGCGGCTAGCACTCACTGTCCTGCGTGACCACCCCGAAGCTATCCGCAGCGTTGTGATCGACTCAGTTGTGCCGCTGGACATCGATCTAGTGGCGGGCTATACCCGCGATGCTGATCGCAGCTTCAAAGCGTTATTCAGCGCTTGTGCCGCCGAGGCTGCCTGTAATTCGGCCTATCCGGATCTCGACAAGGTCTTCTATCAACTGGTCGATCAAGTGAATGCCAAGTATATTACGGCGAAAGGCAAACACCCCGTTACAGACAAAGTCTACAACGTCGTGATCGATGGCGATTCACTGATTAATTGGCTGTTTCAATCGCTCTACTCCACCAGAGACATCCCCAACTTGCCCCAGATGATTTATGAGGCGCACGCTGGTAACTTCGAGCATATCGCGGATGGATTGGTCGAGAATGTTTGGGAAGACGAAACGTTCAGCGAGGGGATGTACAACTCAACGGACTGCCGCGAGGAAGTCGCGTTCACGACCCCTGACGCAATGATCGAAGGAGCAAAGGGAGTCCCACCAGAGCTGGCAAATTCCTTTGCAGATACCCTTAGTGTGCAGGATACCTTCAAAACATGTGATCTGTGGGGGGTTGGGAAGGCTTCCGCCATTGAAGATCTGCCCGTGATTAGCAGCATTCCGGCGCTAGTCATGGCTGGTCATTTCGATCCGATTACCCCGCCGGAATATTCCAAGCGGGTTGCGGGGAATCTTAGCAAGAGCTTTTTCTATGAGGTTCCGAATGGTGGACACGGGCCAAGTCTCAATGGTGCTTGTACTTTTGGGGTCGTCTCATCATTCATCGATAACCCGACTGCCAAGCCCAATGATGCCTGTCTTGCCAATCTTCACCCGCCCACGTTTGCCGTTCCGGCAGCAAACATGCCTATCAAGCTGATCCCTTTCACAAACCAGACACTCGGCATCAGTGGCGTGGCTCCAGAGGGCTGGATTGAAACCGAGAGCGGAGTTTATTCTCCCAACGGCGATAAAAATGCGCCCATCCGCTTGACACATCGGGTTCGACCTGATGGCATCAAAGGCTATCTCGCTTTTCTAAAGCAAGCTAACAATCTCGCCACTATCCCTGAGCCTTCCAACGCACTCAAGGCCAATGGGTTAACGTGGAGCCTGTACAAGATCGATTTGAACGGCGCACCACTCGATCTGGCGCGGCGAGGTGCACGTCACGTCGGTGGCGACGCAGTACAAG
>JBDTVG010000117.1:0-5484 GCA_040007395.1 Chloroflexota bacterium | reverse complement strand
GCCAGAACTTTTTTGAAATGCACCCGCTAGCCTGCGTGGTGCGCCCAATTTTGATAAGGTCTTCCTCATTAATCCCCGGCGAGGCTATACGCGCCTGCTGCATAATCGCGTGGGCTTTCGGCTGCTGGAAGAGTCTCGCCCGCATGAATAGCTCGGTCAACACGCTTAGTGGCACGATTGATCAATTGACGGGTTTCATCGCGGGGCAGCAAGGTATTCGCTGCTTTTAACAACTGTAAGCCCGTTTGCAACGTAGACATATTTTCGGTGAGCATCCTGCCCAATTCAAAGGCAGCATCGGCCTGTAAATCCGTCGCGTTGGCTTCATAGGCTATATTAAGCGCTTGCCGATAGTGGATTATCGCTTGATCGCGTTGATTCAACCGATTGTAGATTAGACCGAGACTATTTAGGTAAGCTGCTTCGCCGGATCGATCACTATTCTGGCGGGCTAACTTGAGTGCCTGTTCGTAATAGTTTCGCGCCGAGTCCCATTGCTGTAAGCCTTTGCGGGCTGCGCCAAAACTACCCAATACCCGGCTGGCGTAATCACTGCGGTTCTCACGGTTGAAGATAGCAAGTGCCTGTTCCAGCATCAGGATAGCTTCGCGATATTGTTTCTCTTCAAGATAGGCGTTGCCCAGCTTGGACATGACAACCCCAACACTGAACCAATCTTCAGCGGCACGCAGCGACTCGGCAGCCTGAGCATAGGTCTGGATCGCCGTTGGGGTGTCATCCAGCGCCATCCGAACATCACCGAGGCGAGTTTGCAGCCGACCTAACCGCAACTGGTCACCCAAACTCTGGGCAAGGTTCGCGCCGCGTGTGGCATAGACTAGCGTATTCTCGGCATCATCAGCTTGGGCGGTGATAGTCGCCAGTGTTTCGAGTGTGGCGAGCATTCCATCCCTGTCGTCCAGTTTTTCGTATTGATCAAGCGCCTGTCGGTGGTAAAACAACGCCTGCGTGGTATCGCCTTGTGTCACATAATATTGCCCCAGAACGTGCAGCAAGTGTGCCTGAGTCGAAGTATCGCCCGCGCTGCGTGCTTCTTCAAGCTGCGACTGAATCGAGGGCAGCGAATGTTCTGTGGGAATATCTGTATCTTCTGCCGTGCGGAGCGGTTCAATAATGGACGGAGTGACAGATTGGATAGCCTCGGCTGGCTCATCCATTGCGTCCAAAACAGATGCATTGCTCATTACTGGCGACGACAATATTAGGGATTCATCCAGCGTGTCTACTGATGTTTCAACTGGAACCGCCAAGACGACAGGCTGCGATGGATCGGATAGATCAGACGGATCATCAGCCACTAAATCGGGCTTGGACATCTGTGTCGTGTCGATGCTGGCAGCGGGTGCAGACGGCTGAGTCTCATACAGTGCCGTATACGGCTCCGCAGGCGTTACCTGTGTAATTTGCGTATCGTCATTGCTTTCAGGCGGAAAAGGCTTGGGCTGCAACACCGCTGTATGTCCGGGAGTTGGCGTGTCTTGGTTGGTTACAACTGGCTCATCGATTACCGCAGGCTGGCTCGATTGTGCTGCTGACTGGCGAGTTGTGTCTGCTTTAACCGCTTGGGACCCCTGCGTCTCCGCAATAGAGGCGGCAGGCATCGCAACTTGAGTTGCATCAGTAGTGGGCGAACTCAGCAAGGTCACGAGTTTGGTAAGCTGGGCCATTTCCGGTTGGAAGCCGCGCTGCGTGATAAAATCGCCTGACTTTTGAGTCAACGCCTGAACCAACTGACGAAGTGCGCCACCCTGCCCAATATCGGTAGCAAAAGCCGCTGCCCCAATAATATTTTCGATCTCAGCGGCAAGCCGATCATGATGAGTGTGAGTATCGTGGGCATGGCGGTCGGTGTATTTCAAAACGGCACGTAGGGCGCGGATTTCTGTCCCTTGCAACCGCTGATATTGTTGCAGCCAATTGCGGGTATAGTCCTGAATGATCTCATGCAAGGTATAGGCAAACTGCCCATAGACCACCGATTCACGAACAAGGCTGCGCGTTACCAACTGGCGCATTTGTGGAATGACACTCGCAGGGGGAATGTCTGTTAGATCGCTGATTAATTCGGCGGTGGTGGTGGGGGTGAACATGGCAGAAAGCAGAAGCAGCACGCCCTGTACAGCAGGAGTCAGCCGCTTGAAGACAATCGCCGTCATCAGGAGCGGCCCATCCTGCCCAGTGCTAGAAGGCAGTGTGACCAACAGTTCAGCAGGGGTCACATCATCAGTCACCACCTGCCGCGCCGCCATTTCAATCGCCAGCGGCACGCCGCCTAGAAATTTACATAACCCCTCGATGTCGTCGTCATATGAAAGATCGTTCTCTAGTTCAGCCGCTTGTTTGAACAGGGCTTGACTGTCCACCGCCGAAAGCGGGCCAAGTTCCAGCGGTGTCCAAGGACCAGCTCCAGTATTTTCATTGGTGATAATCACCGGAACTGCTGACGCGCACATCCGCACAAAATCGCGCGCCGCGCCGATCTCGACCAAACCATCCAACACGATGAGCGGTTTATTTTTGGAAAGTAGATCCTTGACCGTTTTGATATTTGCTGCCGGGTCTGCGCCGGGTGTTGTGCGCGTGTTAACTCCGTAAGCACGACCTACCCGCGCCACCAAAAGATCAAAGTCGTCTTCGAGCACATCAAACCACAGGACACCGCCCGGTGTCGAAGTCGTATAAGCTGTCGCTAGAACCGCCGCTAGTGCCGTTTTTCCGATACCCGACGCACCCGAAAGGAAGATCGATGCGCCAATCTTGAGCGTGTTATGCATCACGCCTAGTTCACGGTTGCGCCCGATAGCCCGTTTGGGCGCTTGAACAGGCAGTAACTTCGAATTACGGATCGGTGCGCCGTGAGGCGTAAACGTCTGTTGAGAGTCCATTTTCCGCCGATTCTTTATATACAGTAAATAAGGTCACGCTACCAACAAATAGTATATGTCAAGGTAGCGTATCATACCAATGCGCTGCGTACCTCAGGCTTTTTCGTCGGAAGTCGTCATGATATGCAGTTCTTCCAACTGCTTTTGATCGGCTTCGGAAGGCGCACCCGCCATTAGGTCGGCGGCTTGCTGTGACTTCGGGAAGGCAATCACTTCGCGGATGTTGGGTTCGCCTGCTAACAACATGACCAGCCGATCAATACCCGGTGCGATCCCGCCATGTGGCGGTGTGCCGTATTCGAAGGCTTCTAGCATATGCCCGAAACGCTCTCTAGCATCTTCCATGTCCAGCCCGATCAGCCCAAAGATTTGTTCTTGCAAGGCGCGGTTGTGAATACGGATGCTGCCGCCGGCGACCTCGTAGCCGTTGCAAGCCAAATCGTACTGCTGACCGCGTACCTTGCCCGGTTCAGTCGAGAGCAGTGGAATGTCTTCTTCCATCGGGGAAGTAAACAGGTGATGGCTAGGGTCCCAACGATTCTCATCGGCGTTCCACTCAAACAGCGGGAAATCGACGACCCAGCAAAACGCGATCTTCTTGGGATCTGCTAGCCCAAGCCGTTCACCGAATTCGCGGCGTATGGTATCAAGTGTCGCCGCGACGATGGCAGGTGTATCTGATGAGATCAGGATCAGATCGCCGGGTTTGGCTTGCATCTGATCCATGAGCGCCGCCAACTGTTCGACGCTAAAAAACTTGGCAATGGGCGAACGGATCTGTCCATTTTCGCCCGGTTCAAGCGCCATCCACGCTAAGCCCTTTGCACCGACTGATTTTGCCAGATCTTCGAGTTCGGTAAGCTGCTTGCGACTGTATGACCCGCAGCCCGGAACGCGGATCGCCCGCACCCATCGACCTTCTGCCACGTTATCGACAAACACCTGAAAGCCGCTTTTACCAGCAATCTCGCTGATGTCGATGATCTCCAGCCCATAGCGCAGATCGGGTTTATCGGTTCCATACTTTTCGAGCGCTTCTTTGTGGCTCATGCGCGGAAAAGGTTTCGTCACCAATTCACGATCCGACACTTGCTCGACAATGGCGGTCATCAGCCCTTCGATCAAGGTCATCACGTCATCGCGCTCGACAAAGCTCATCTCCATATCAAGCTGAGTAAATTCTGGCTGGCGATCTCCGCGCTGATCTTCGTCGCGGAAACAGCGGGCAATCTGGAAGTAGCGCTCGTACCCGGCAACCATGAGCAGTTGCTTCAACTGCTGCGGGCTTTGTGGCAGCGCGTAGAATTTGCCGGGATGCACACGACTTGGCACCAGATAATCGCGTGCGCCTTCGGGGGTAGTCTTGAACAGGATCGGCGTCTCGATCTCGATGAAGCCGCGTTCATACAGATAATCACGGATGAATTTTGTCACGCGCCCGCGCAGTATGATATTGGCTTGCATCCGCGCCCGCCGCAGATCGAGATAGCGATATTTCATACGGACGCTTTCGTACACTTTGTTATCGGCGCTGATCTCAAACGGAGTCGTTTTGGCGGCATTCAGCACCTTGAGCGCCGTTACTTCGAGTTCGATCTCACCCGTGTCAAGATTTTGGTTGACCATGTTAGCAGGTCGCGCTCGAACAATCCCCTTGACCTGAATCACATATTCGCGCCCGATCTCGGAAGCGGCAGCGTGTGCTTCGGGCGCAGTCTGAGCATTGATCGTTGCCTGTGTGATGCCCCACCGATCCCGCAGATCGATAAAGATTAGCCCACCTTGATCGCGGCGGCGGTTGACCCAGCCCGATAGCGTAACTTCCTGATTAACGTGGCTGGTTCGCAGTTCACCACAATTGTGTGTTTTCAGCATTCGTGATCCTTGTCGAATAAGTGCGAGAAGATTATTCGTTAACGCACTTGAATTTGCTTTGGTGGAGTTTAGTTTAGCGCGGTTGGGCGGGATAACCAAGAAGGCGGATAGACTGTCTCTCATCCTATGGATTTCCATAACTTGTCTGCCTGAATGTGGAATAAAGGTAGCATTTTAAGCAGTGGATTGTATTTGACAAATAAAAGAGGGTTGGCCCACCCTTTTTAATTTGTAATCAGGATAGGTTAAAATCTCGGCTCATGTAAAACACATGTGCAAACGCGAAAACCTATAGCATCATGCTGCCGAGGGATTTTCATTTTGCACTCCAATTAGACAAGAGCCAAACGCTTTTCCCGTTCTTGGGGTGATAGGTATACTTCTTGATGTGCAAGGATATATTCGCGGCCAATCGCCCCGTCTGCACGCTGCGCGACCCGAATATCCCTACCATGAACAATGCCATGTTCGTCAAACGGCTATCGACTTCCTGCGGCAGCAGTTGCACTAGCCCCAAGTACACACTACTATACAGTCTCTGAGAGGGCTTCAGTTGAATGACTTTCTCCGGCTTGGGTTTGTTTAGGCAACTCAACCTTATCTGGCATTTCCCTCGTCTGCAAGCCCTTTCTCCTCGACTGTCGGGTGCCTAGTAGACTAACGCACGGGAAGTGATGGATAAAGACGGGACAATTTTGTACGT
>JBDTVG010000116.1:0-43366 GCA_040007395.1 Chloroflexota bacterium | reverse complement strand
TTACTTTAACTGATAAGGCTGCCAGAGATCGTAAGTTACCCATGTCAGTAGAGGTCCTCGACGAATCGTCGTCCCCGACAAACCTGTCGCCTCATGCACAATGCTCTGTCCCCCATAGCCCAGCAACCGAGCCGCTGTCGCCGCCCATATCCGCCGACCCCGTTCATTCAAATACGGCTTCATGGCTTCATATTCTTGCGCCACACTTGCCATCTGTTCTTTTGCTGTTTTGTACTCCATTCTTCTTGTTTAATTGCATCCCTTATTTCTTTACAGTGCCTTAGTGAGGGTGGAGCATGGATTAGAGTAAGTCAAGGACTGGTTTAACCTCACCAAGCGGACGGTTGTTAACAAAATTGAACATGACAGTCAAGTTCCAAGCATACATGGCTAAAAGAATGAAGGCGGAGGCTTTGGGTTTGCCTCGAACCGGAAGTGGGTCAATATGGAATAGGGCTTTGATGGTCGAAAAGAAAGGTTCAATACTGCATCTAGGCTGTTGATAACGGCTTTTACCAACTGGGGAGGCTAAATAAGCAGACCGGTCTCGGCGTTGTTGAGAAGTGGATTGACCGATGGGCTTGGCAAGGGGTACAAGCACTTCAATAGCCCGGTCATGACAAGCGGCGATGAGGTCGGCGTCATCATAACTGGCATCGAGCAAGAGGGTTTCGACCAACGGTGGTAGGTCATCTAAATGGGCGTGGAGCACATGAGATTCACACTCGCTACCTGTGACGGTCGCACTCAAGACGGTGCGTACCAGCGCCGGAGAAACACTGATGCTTACCTGCGCTTTGTAGCCATACACCCAGCCATGGTAGGTGGATTGAATCCAGTCAGCATCCGTATCCAAGCCAGTCAACCCTGCTGGGATACGCCCAGCCGCTTTGTCTTTTTTATGCCAGACCGGACCTTGTGCTTTAAAAGCTGACCCATCACTCACCGCCACATACCCTGCCGTCACGCTTTCTACCGATAGCACCAAGCCCAGTGCTGCAATTTGCCGCGCTGCCTCGCCTGAGATTTCTGCCAAGCGCCGATCCAGCGTCCGCCGATCCGGCATACGCTCCAGCCCATAGGCTTGTGCCACCAGTGGGGTTCCCCTCAAATAGCGCCATACTGACCGACGGCTCCATAACTGTTTGACTAGGCTCACCACATACCCTTTAAACAAGCTTTGCTCACTATACTGCTTTAAACTGTCCCTGTTGCTCTGTTCCCACACCATATCAATCAGTCATAATAACTCGATTAATGGATACGTTGTCGTTATCATTTCCCACGAGCCTTTTCGATATTGTTTGCTGTTTGGTTACTTCAAACTATACCTAAATAGGCTCACTTACTACCTATTCTTATGCCCCCACCCTCACCCCAATTGATTATCCTGCCATACGTTCGCCAGATCGAGCGCATAATTGACCATTGTCTGAGCGTAGGTTTCGATGCGCTTGGAGTGAAACGCGGGTTGCATCAGCCGCCGCTGCCGTTTCCACGAGTCGCCATCGTTGATAAATAACTCCTTACCCAGCACCGGATCGAGGATCTTCTTGCTAGCCGTTCCTTTGTAATAGCTGTCGGCATTAGTGACCAACACATCATGCAGCTAATCGGGATGATTTGCTAGAATGACCGGGAAAGGCCCAAAATAAATGCGACTCAAGTCGCCATACTGCCGCTGTTCCAACAGGAATTTCAGCGTGTCCGCGTTGAACTACTTCATATTGCCGGAGGGGAAATGCGTCTGTGGCCCGTTGAGGGCCACCTGTACCAATTGTGCTGCCATACCACACCTTTCTTTGTGAACGATTACACAATTGGTCGTAGCATACAATAGGTTCTGAAAGAAATCTACGTAAAAACTATTGAATATGTGTAATTTTACAGTAGATTTTCGCGGCGAACCAGCCGATAACTTCACGGTGAATGTAGACAACGGACAATACAGGCATTATCCTTACAAAATACCGTTTGGCTATAGGGACAGGGTCTGCCCTGTCCGCTATATGGTTAACACTCAGGTGGTGAGGGGTGGATGCGTGACTACGCCGCCGCTAGAGTTTCGCTGCTAGAGGGCATCGTTAGCCCAATTTCGGCAAGCTGCTTGATCAATTTTTCGCGGTTGGCGAGACCGTTATTGCAAATGCGGGGCGTGTTGTTCCGGTCAAGAATGAAGGTCGTCGGCACGGTCATCACCTGCCAGCGGTCTGCCAAATCCGGTTGTTCGGTGCTATCGACGGTGATCACTTCCAAGTCGCCGCCAAATTGGCTTTGCAGCGATTGCAGCGCCGGACTTTGTACTGTCTTGCACACGGAGCAAGTTGGGGTGGTAAAGTATAGAATACGATAGCTGCCCGGCTGTGAGGTCGTGAGTGAGCCAGATGCGAGTCCTGCCCGATGAAGCTGCCAGCGCGAAATGGCAACGTACACCGCTAACCCTATGCCGATCAAAAGTGCTGTGATCAAGAGTCGTTCGAGCATGTTAATTGCTTCCTCGTGGGCGCATTCCGGGAATAGTATTGGGCGGCGGGGCTTTGACAAACCCCGGTACATTCAAGCGATTTAGCCAGTAATAGACAAAGCATCCGGCGCAAAACCCGCCAAATAGATTGATGGCAGCCAGCGCGACCACTAGCCAACTTAACCCCCAACCGAGCGTCACTGCATTTAGAAATAGCGCGATTGCCCCCGCTAACGTGAACGCTGCACCTAAACCCTGCGCGAAGCGGTGGGGTTCTGGATTGTCGCGCTCGATTTCTGGCTTAACCAGATTCAGAGGTTTCAAGACATATTGGTAAACAGGCTTAAACCCCGGCACGCCAAGCGCTGTCCCGGCTGCCATCACAATCCCGACCAGCAAAACGAGCCAGACCGCGTTCAGCACAAAGGCGACAATCAGAAGCGTGATAATCAGCGCCTGATTAACACGCAAGGCGTTGAGATCAATCCGAGGTAGTTCAAAATTAGCGGAATTAGCAGACATGGATTGTGGTATTTCCTATCAATTAATTCGACGACGCTGCAAAACAAAAAAAGCCAACTTTTCTGGTCGGCTTTCTCACATCACAAGGTTAACTTAACAGGCGTTCCCTAGAATGCTCCGCTTCCCAGAATTGGGCAAGGTAAACAACACATACACATACACCGTGTGCAGTTCGGAAATGCAGTAGCGAGCGGCAAGTTACTGTTCATAAGGCAAAGTGTAACGATGCTATAGAGAAGTTGCAAATATTTGGTAGGGTCAATTTAGCATCGCCGCCATTTTCCCCATCTCTAGCCCTGCGTTTCCACAAGACGGCGGTGACTACGCTTTTAGAGTAAGGAAATTTTGCTGCATTTGCGTTGTATCCAACAGCGGGTCGGTTTTTGTTCTCAACACAACTCGCTATAATCGGCGGAATGAGAGAATCAAAACATATTCCCTTAACGGTTCTGCTGTCGGCGTTGGCGCTTGCTTGCGCCACCATCGCCTGTACTCTGCCCAATCAGGGCGTAATCGTCGTGACTGCCACCGCTAGCCGCATCCCTAACGCGACGGCAGTTCCGGTAACGGCTAGTCCGGTTTTAACATCGACTCCTGCGCCAACTGCTACCTCCGCGCCAAATGTAGCGCTGGCTCAGGCGGATTCGGCCTTACGCAACGGTGATTATGATGCGGCGGTAACGACTTACCAATCGATCCTGAGTCGCCCGCTGCTGTCCGTCGATCCTCGGCTGCGTTCGAGTGCTTCGATTGGACTGGGGACGGCAGCACTGCGCGAAGGCAAATTCGCTGACGCAGTAACTGCCCTCACCGACTTTATCAAGACCTATCCTCTCGATGTACGCTATTCGCAAGCCTATTTTTTGCGCGGTGATGCTTATCTAGGGCTGGCGCAGTGGGCGAACGCCATTACTGATTTCCAGTTCTATCTACAAAAACGCCCCGGCGTGATCGATAGCTATGCCTATGAGCGCATTGGGGACGCGAATTTGGCGCTCAAGAATTCCGACGAGGCGCTCAAGAACTATGGGCAAGCCGCCAATGCCGCACGCGGTCTGGTGCCGATGTTGGCGCTGCGTGAGAAAGTCGCTGCGGCCTATCTCAACACGGGCAGCGTCAAAGATGCGCTAGCCCAGTACGATGCAATTCTGGCGGTTGCCAAAATGCCCGACTACCGCGCCTCGATCACGCTAACCGCCGCTGACCTGCTGTTGAGGTCGGGCAGTATCGATCAGGCTTACGCGCACTATCAGGATATTGTTAATAATTATTCGGATACCGCGAGTGCCTATCGCGCCATGCAAGCCCTGCTGAAGGCGAAACTGCCCGTCGATAATCTGGTGCGCGGACGGATCAGCTTTAATGCCAAAGACTACAACGACGCGATCACGGCGCTGTATGCTTACACGGGCGTTACACCCCTCGAAAAGATCGATCCTGAAGTGTTCATGCTGTTGGGGCAGGCTTACCGTGAAGTCGGCAATATTGCGGCGGCGAACACCTCATTTCAGGCGGTGATCGATCAGTTTTCCACCAGCGATAGTTTTGGCGATGCGTGGCTCGAACAGGGACGCACCTTGTATCTGGCTGGCAAAGTGCAGGACGCGATCGCCAAATATAAGGAACTTGCCGAGAAGTTTCCCAAAGTGCCACAAGGGGCGGAATCGTTGTGGCGAGCAGGCTATCTGTACTCGACGTTGGGCGATACGGAGTCGTCGTTGGCGACATTCGAGATTCTTGGCAACAAATACAAAGGCACGGATTGGGCGATGGATGGCCTGTTCCGGGGCGCGATGGCAGCTTATAACCAGCGTAGCACCCAGCGGGCGCAGCGTTTATTCGCGCTGCTAGCCACCACCGGATCGGGCAACCTGAAAGCCGCCGGATATTTGTGGTTAGGCCGCCTATACCAGATCGATAATAATCAGCAGTTAGCCCGCGAAGCGTATACCGAAGCCGCCAAAGCCGATCCCGGTGGCTACTACAGTCTGCGGGCTAGCGATCTGCTGGCGGGACACGGCCCCTTTGTGCCACCTGCTAAACTCGATCTATCCTTCAACGATCCAGCCCATATTGCCGAAGCGGAAAAATGGCTCCGCGACAAATTCAAGATCACGCAGACTGGCGATCTATGGCCTCTGTCACCGACACTTGTCAACGATCCGCGTATGATCCGGGGCAGTGAACTATGGGCGGTGGCGGCTGTCAGCGATGCCAAAGGTGAGTTCGAGTCGCTCACGCAAGACAATCAAGATAACCCGCTGGCAGTTTACCAGCTTGCCTCGTTCTACTTTAGAATCGGGCTGTACAAAGAGGCGATCAACACCACCGCAAAATGGCTAGACGATGCCAAGATCGAAACAACGGACGCGCCCAAAGCTATCGCCGCGCTGCGCTTCCCGATTGCCTATTACGATCTGGTCCTGCCTGCGACTCAAAAGTTCAGCGTCGATCCGCTGCTCGTGTTCAGCTTAATCCGTCAGGAAAGTCTGTTTGAAGGAGTAGCCACTTCGTATGCGGCAGCACAGGGGCTAATGCAGATTGTGCCGGATACAGGCGCTTACATCGCGGGTAAGCTCCAGTGGCCTGACTACCAAAACAACGACATCTACAAGCCATATATCAATGTGACCTTCGGCGTGTATTATCTGCGCGAACAACTGGACACTTTCGATGGCAATGTCTATGCGGCGTTAGCAGCCTATAATGCGGGGCCAGCCGCTAGCAGTGAGTGGTTCCGCATCTCAAACGGCGATCCTGATCTGTTCATCAATGCGATCTCCTACGATCAGACCCAAACCTATGTCCGGCGCATCTATGAGCAGTATGAAACGTATCGGATTATCTATGGTACGAAATGAACAAAGGTGATGCTTGCTGGAACGTTTCACTCAATTAATCCTTGCTTACGGGCGATTGTCAGCGCATGGGTACGATTGGCAGCGTGAAGTTTGTTAAGAATCACCTAGACATAGTTCTTTATCGTCCCTACGGGGAACCGCTAGGTGCCTACACACAGAGCGACTTTGGCTTCACAGGTGAGCAGACTGATCCTAATGGCCTCGTGTACCTGCGAGCACGCAACATGAACCCAACGATGGGTGCTTTCCTCAGCAAAGATCCAGTGGAAGGAACAGTGTCTCGCCCGATGGCGCGCAACGGCTACTCCTATGTCGAAGGCAATCCCTCCAACTGGACGGACCCTAGCGGGGAGTTCATATGGCTTTTGGCGCTTGTCGCTGCCGAAGCAGCAGTAGGAGCCATCATTGGCGGTAACATTGCCGGTCTACACGCAATGGCTATGTACGATCAGGCAATCCAATGTCACTGCGGCAAAGATATGCACGATTGGGCAATGAGCCATAATCGACAAGATGTGATAAACTAGGCGGCTGATGAAGGTATGCTTTGGGGCGCAGCAGCAGGCGCGTTTGCGAGCGTAACAGGACCCTTAGGGCTTATAGGCTTGGTACGGCTGGATTAATTGGTGGAGTGGCTCTAGCGTCTGATGCACTTCGTAATATCCTCAGCGATATTACCCATGGAATCATTAACACCTGTGATGTAGTAAACCTTGGCGTAGGCACGGTAACGGCTGCGCTTGGGCTAGCTGGAATTGACGCAGATATTGGTGGTTTAAGCGGTAGCGATGTTGGGCCACTGCGTAAATGGACCCAAGATCGTACCGAGGCACCGAACCCACCAACTGATGAGCAAGACGAGCCGATCTCTAGAAATAAAGCCAAACAAGCAGCAAATAAAAATGAGCCCTTTTCGCGTTTTGCACAAAATCCAGATATTGTGAATAAAATACCTCGAGGTTGGCAAGACGCGCCAACCAGTCGAGGGCATGGTTGGCGCTGGTGGGATCCACAAAATGTTAGTGGCAACACTGTTAGAATAGATTTAGGAAATCCAGTCAAAGAACTATTTCAACAAGTTGACCATGTTGTGGTGAATAATAACGAAAATGGAGTAGGCAAAGGAGGAGAGATATATAAAGGGGTAACCGCAAACGCTGAAATAGCACATATTCCATTAAGTGAATGGATAAATTGGAGCGCTTGGAATCACCCCTAAAACTCGATACGAATACATGCTGAAAAATGAGAAAATAGGAGAAATTAGATATATGTTACCCTGATTGCTAGTTCATAAAGTATCTTGGAGGGTCACAACGGCTCTAAGGGATAAATTTTCCCGTACTTGATACCCAAAACGCCATCAACCGTTTAGTATTTTGGGTAAAATCGATTGAGAACTACTACAAAATCTCGTATCAGTGAGCGGTTGACCCTTTATGGACTTCAGAGAGCTTTCGTGAACTAGCAATCAGGGTATATGTTAACACTTCAACATGGTGCATTTGGTCGAGATGGTTTACTCGACAACCTTAAGTTATTGGTTAGTATGCATCCCGATATTGAATATAAGTCTCAAAGAGAAATTGTAGATATTATTATCTCCTTTTTCTTTGACGACACGAAATTAGCTCAAAACCCTGAAGGTTTAATTGGTGTAATGCTATACAATATGGAGGAAGTGCAAATCTTAAAAAAGCTTCTCGAAAGGTTTTCGGTACTAATGTCCACTTTTGATCTAGACAATAAAATACCGTATTTGTCTAGCCCTGAGTGGACCAATGTATTAACAACAGCAAATGAGGCATTAAAAGAATTTATGAAAAATGATGCCCATCCGGTAGAGTAATCTACTAAATAGCACAGCATAAACGCACCTACAACAATATACTTGATTTTCACTATAAAAATCGGTGTAAATGTCAGGAAAAATACTCCCCTGACATTTGTTGAGAACCACACGCTTGTTTCCTATAACACTGAAAACTTCACCAATGGCGGTGTAAACGCCTGCTCTGGATGGGCGACTCCTCATATCTGTACAACGGGGATGGACAGCGATACCTCGTGTTTGAGAGGGTGTTTGAATATTCAGTTGAACCCACCCTAAATCCCTCTCCACTTCGTAGCTGAGGAGGGGATATGTTTTAAGTAAAACGAAAATCAGGAAAAAAGACGATACGGAAAAAGGTGGAAAAGTCTTCAAGCTGCTGACACAAGAAATCCAAGCCTTCACGAAAGAGGCTAAAATACCGTTCAGGTAATGCGTCGGCACGGGCGATCAAGGCATGACCAACTTGAGACTGAATGGCGAGTGAAGCGAGGGCGACAGTCCAGACATAAGCGACAACAAGGCTAACCAAGAGATGGGCGACATGGTCAGGCTGACGCATTCGGCTTTCATGCCAGTGCCAGCCACCGCTTTTGAGATCACGAAAGGATTGTTCTTGCCAGTTACGGCGGGCATACTCATGACCGGTGAGGTGTGAGGCATTGGTGACCAGTGCCCAAGGCTCATCGTAACTGAGACCCCATAAAGCGATGACCCATGCCGGAATACGTCCGCGTTGTTTGAAAACGAGGCCACTGGCTGCCCAAATCTGACCGGGTTGGACTGTGGGGCAATCGTATAGTCGGCCTGAGTAGTAACGACTTTGGTGTGGCAGGTCACTCGAAACAGATAGAACCAACCTACTGGGCAACGGCACGACACAGGTCAGGCGAGCAGCCAATGCCTCGATCCCGCCAGCACCAGTACTTCACACGCCGCCGATAAGCCTTGTTTGACCGCCGCTAATAAGCCAGCTATCATCGCCACTTGTCCTTCGTACACCTGCCAACTGTTTAAGCTCGGTAAATGGCTCTCTATTTCCCGTTCCCATTGGTACAATATCGTCGTGTTCATCGTTCCCCCTGTGTTGCTTGTTACTTCATAGTTTGAACGATGAACTTGATTTTTCCAACCCCTTTTTTTAACATGTCCCCTCCTCAGCCCAAAGGCGAGGGGTTAGGGGTGGGTTCAATCTCTAGCTGATGTTCGCCTCTAGCAAGCCGAACCCGCCGTTCTCGCGACGGTACAGGACATTGACTTTGCTGGTGTTGACGTTATAGAACATGAAAAAGTCATGATCAAGCAGCGAGATTTGTTCGACGGCTTCTTCTTCGCTCATAGGCATCATGTCGACCCGTTTGCGGCGGATGATCTCGGCAGCATCTTCTAGATCCCCATCATCGCTTACGGCAGGCAGCGCTTCGAGGCCAGCTAGTTCAGGATCGGCAACTTCAAAGCGATCTCCGCCCTGACGACGACGTTTGCTTTTGTACTGGCTGATCTGTCGGTACATTTTATCGACAGCCATATCAACCGCAGCTAAGATTTCGGTTTCGCGCTTATCCTCGGCCCGCAGGATAGCGCCACGTTCGTTGCGAACCGTCAATTGGGCAATCGCCCGTTCGCCGCCTCTGTGTTGGTGCTCAATCGCCAAATCAACGTGGACCTCAGCAATGTTGGGCAAATACTTGTCGAGCTTGTTTAGCTTTTTCTCAACATAGTCTTGCAATTTCTGATCTACCGTGAGGTTGCGTGCATGGATTTGGATTTGCATGGGGCCTGCTCCTTGTTTTCGCTAAAGTGTGCTTAAACAATCGCTCACCTGCGCGAGCCTGTGTACCTGTGCCAGTGGATCGCGAGTCAGGGTTCGGGAGTGGTCGATGGTAGCGGCTGTGAAGATTTTGCACTAGCTACGGTCAAAGCCCAGACTTGTTTCGCGCCTGCTTCTAGTAAAGCAGTGGCACACGCCCGCAGAGTCGCGCCGGTGGTATAAACATCATCAATAATGACAAGTTTTCGGTCTTTTACAACGCCGGGTTCTGCCCGGAACGCATTAGCAACGTTAAGTTGGCGATCTTGAAAGCCCAAGCCGACCTGTGGGCGCGTGTCGCGAAGGCGCTGCACTGCATCAGGACGGAACGGGATATGGCTCGACAGCGATAGATATTCTGCCAACAGATCGGACTGGTTGTAGCCACGTTCGTGCAAGCGTGCCGCGTGTAGCGGAGCCGCCGTGATCAGATCGGGCTGCCAGCCAGATCGGGCAAGTTCTGTGGCTAGCCGCTGGCTTAGTGCTTTGGCGTAGCTGCGCTGCCCCGTGTATTTAAGTTGGTGAATAGCTTTCTGGATTGCGCCGTCAAATTCGGCAGTGGCACGCCGTTCGGTTAGAGGGCTGTTCGATTCATGGGCGGGTAGGACAGTTGGGATCTTGGCCTGACAGTCGGGACACAGCAAACTCCCTACTCGTCGTCCACAACTGATACACTGCGGGGGATAAAAGAAATCGAGTGCCGTGTTTACCAGTTGCTGCGCCAGAAGTTTGAAAGCGGGCGGGCGTGGGCTGCTTGCCGGGGCAGGCAGCCCATTCTGATCGGTCATCAGAGTGCTACATTCATGTGCATCAGAATAATAATGGATGGTCCTAGGAGCACAATCCAGATTGAGGGGAAGATGAGGAGTACCATCGGGATCATCATCTTGACCGGAGCCTGCTGCGCCTTTTCCTGAGCGCGCTGGCGGCGCTTTACACGCATCTGGTCAGACTGGATACGCAAAATCTTCGAGATGCTCACACCAAGTTGGTCTGCCTGAATGATCGCAGCCGTGAAGGAGGTGACATCGGGAACTTCCATATCGCCAGCCATATCACGCAGCGCTTCACGACGCAGCTTACCAAGTTGGATCTGCTGAAGTACCCGTCCAAAAGCGATGGCAAGGTCGTTATCCCACTTCTCATACACTTTGCCCATCGCCGCATCAAAGCCCAGACCTGCTTCAACGCAAATGGTGAGCAAGTCCAGTGCGTCGGGCAGTGCCTTGAGAATAATATCCTGACGGCGTTTGACCTGACCAGCCAACTGCAAAGCGGGCAGATAGTAGCCAAGCAGGGCGCCACCGACCGTTAAACCAATTGCCGTAAGGGGTGCTTGTTTGGTAACAATGAAAAACAAGACGAATGCCCCGCCACCCAGTAGCGCTGTTAGCATAATCCGCGTGCCGAAGAAGGTTCGGGGGTCTGTCTTGTGCGCCTGACCCGCGAGTTCCAATTGGTGGCGCGTTGTTTCGATCTGCTGTTCTGGCGTGAACCGTGTAACCAAAGATGCCAAAGACTTAAACAGTGGCAAAACGACACGATCCCGGAACGAAAGGGTCATTTCAAGTTCTTCGAGCGAAGCTGGCAGTTCGCGATCCGCATATTCAGCCAAACGTGATTGCAGCGGATCGGAGCCAGAATTTTCCTTCAATCCGACATAGAGCAGTCCGCCGAGGACGCTCACGCCTGCCAGAATGATGACGATAATGCCTATCACTTGCATTGACATAACGTTACCTCTTGCCTTTAAATTTCAATATCAACAATACGCTGGATGACCGCAATACCCATACCGATCAATCCTAATCCTATACCGAGCATAGGCCAACCGCATAACTTATCGGTGAACAATTTTCCGACATAGTCAGGGTTGATGACCATTAGGAACAACGCGAGGGTAATAGGTAGACCACCGATAACATAGCCAGTGATACGGCCCTGCGAAGTCAACACGCGCACTTCACCCTTGAGCTTGATACGCTCACGGATTGTGTGGCTGATGACTTCGAGGATCTCAGCCAGATTACCACCGACTTCACGTTGAATGTTGACCGCTGTAATCACGAGGTCAAGGTCATCACTGGGCATACGGGCCAACAAGTGAGCCAGTGAGTCTTCCATTGGGATACCAAGCTGGACTTCCTGCACGACGCGATGAATTTCTGCCGCCGAAGGTTCCGGTGCATTACGCGAGATCGCTTCGAGAGCTTGCAGCACACTATAGCCAGAACGCAGTGAGTTCACCCACAAGCCGAGAATATCCGGCAACTGCTGCTCAAAGGTACGGAAGCGCTTGCCTTGTCGATTGCCGACATAGAACCGGGGCAGAAATGCGCCGATGCCCGCCATGATAATCGTGGCAACGATGTTCCCCGGAACCAAGATAAAAAAGGCCAGTACGCCGACACCGAACATCGAAATAACATGCAGCGCCAAAAATTCTGCTACAGTAAGCTTAAGATCGGCACGCGCCAACTGTCCTCGCCACTTCGTGCCAAAAGACCGTGTGGTAAGCATCTCTTCCAGTCGTTCGGCAAGGGCGCTGGGTTTCTTTTCTTTAGGCTTGGCGGTTTCGTCTTCGATATTTGTAAAGTTGCCGAGATCGGTGTAACGCCCTAGACGTTCCTCGACAACGTTCGAACGCTGACCACGAATACTAACAACCGCCACCAAGAGAATGATGACGACCAGAACAATGCCAACAATTAAAATTACTGGGTTCATGCCCAATCCTCCACGCTGCACCAATACAGTCATTATACACTAAAGTGGATAACGGAGTTGTTACGAAAAGGTTTGTATATGCTTCTCCGATGGCAACAGGACTAAAATACTAAATGTATCCGTTCGTTTGTCCATTTGAGTACTCAGCCAACTAACCCTTTATACGGTTCTCTCCGATCCCGATCTGAGGTTATGGGCGTTGATTGCATATTGATTCTCCCATTCTCATAAGTTAATCGAAGGCGCGGTCAAACTTCGCTCTGAGATTCTCTAAAATTATTTTTGGTTATCAACGAATTGAGAAGTTTTGTTAGCGGGAAGGATGGCATAGGGGGTTAGCTTTGTATAACAATATGCTAGCAAACTTTAAAATATTTTATCCAACTCATAGCGTTGGGGAATAGTACATTATGGTTAATCTGAGTACATCTGTAGGGCTATAAAATTTACACATAACCCAAAGTGGGCGCGATAGTCGCGCCCACTCCATTTAGTGTTTTCAGAGTGTGATCTAGTAGCGCGACTGCCCAATACCAAAGACAGACGGCGGCAGGTGGATACCTGACGCTTCGATCTGATCGATGAACTTCGGGCGTAGTCCTGTCGGACGGACACGACCAATGACCTTACCTGCTTCGATACCTGTTTGCTCGAACTCAAAGATGTCGGACATCGTAATGATGTCACCTTCCATGCCCTGAACTTCGGATACTTTAGTAATCTTGCGGGTTCCGTCGCGCAGACGTTCCTGCTGCACGATGATATTGACTGCCGAGGCGATCTGTTCACGGATAGCACGTATGGGCAGATCCATACCCGACATCAGGCACATCACTTCCAGACGAGCCAGTGTGTCGCGAGGGGAGTTAGCGTGTGCGGTCGTCAACGAGCCATCGTGACCCGTGTTCATCGCCTGAAGCATGTCTAGCGCTTCACCGGAACGGCATTCACCGACCACGATCCGGTCAGGGCGCATACGCAACGCATTGACCACCAAGTCCTGAATCGAGATTTCGCCGCGCCCTTCGATATTGGCAGGGCGTGTTTCTAGCGAAACTACATGTTCCTGACGAAGCTGAAGTTCAGCCGCATTTTCGATGGTGACAATACGTTCGTCGTTCGGGATAAAGCTCGACAGCACGTTGAGCAGCGTAGTCTTGCCCGAACCTGTACCGCCCGACACGACCCCATTCAAGCGCGAGATAACACAGGCACGCAGGAATTCAGCAATCTCTGCCGAAACCGACCCAAAGCGGATTAGGTCTTCGACGGTCAGCGGTTTCTTGGAGAATTTACGGATCGTGATCGTCGGCCCACACAGCGCAATCGGGCGAATGACGGCGTTCACACGCGAACCATCTGGCAACCGTGCGTCTACTGTCGGTGAACTTTCGTCAATACGACGGCCTAGCGGCGCAACGATACGATCTAGCACACGCAGCACATGGTCGTCGTTCTCAAAGGTCACATTGGAGCGCGACAGGCGGCCTTTTTGCTCAACGTACACATTCTTGGGGCCGTTCACCATAATTTCAGTGACGGTTTCATCTGCCAACAAGACTTCAAGTGGGCCGAAGCCGAGGATTTCCGCCACAATCTGGTCGAACAGGCGCGACTTTTCAGCGCGGCTCAAGACGATATTTTCTTCCGCCAGAATGGTGCTGAACAGTTCCTCGATGGTGCTGCGGACTTCCGGCGAACGGGTGTCCATACCGGGGTCCAGTTCAGACAGCAGTTTGGTCTGGACGCGGGACTTCAGGTCAACGTAGCCTTCTTTAGCCCCGGCTTGCCCACCGGCAGGCATTGCCACGCGGCGATTAACCGATGACTGACGGTCATCATTGCTGGGCGGGGTTGGGCCACCGCCCTGTGATGGAGGATTGTTCCCTCCGCCCTGCTGATTTCCGCGCTCAATACGGCGTAGAAGTGACATTGGTTGCTATTCCTCTCTCTCGAACACTTACGTTTACAGACAGGCCAGCCAGCCTGATTATTACGACCCTTAATTGCCAAACAAGCGACTGAGCCGCGATGCTGACTTAGCAGAATCAGCAGGCTGTGCGACATCTGGCTCTTCGGGCATCACACTCGCTCGGACGGCATCGGCTAGCGCCAGTAACTCTTTGGCTGGCGACAGCACACGATCCTTCGCTACAACGGTGATACCCCGATTGATAGCCGCCAGTACACGGCGCTCATCCATTGGGATAACGCCGATAGCTTTGCGTTTCAGGTTGCCTTCAATCGCCTGCAACGAGATCGCAACTTTGGCTTTTTCAAGTTCAAGGTTAGCGCGGTTAAAGACCAACTGGGCCTTGTTGACATCATATTGCAGTGCATCCATCAAGTTCAAGATAGTGCGGACATTCTTGACAGACGGCAGAGTCGGGTTCGTAATCAGCAAAATACGCTCAGCGATGTCAAACAACGCAATGGCAAGATCATCGAGTTTGCTGGCGGTATCGATCACAATAAAGTCGAAGCTGCCGCGCAGTTTTTCGACCAACTTGATCACTTGTTCGGCTCGGACTTCTTCGGCTTCTTCGGGAGCACGCGGCGCAAGCAGCACCCGCAATCCACTGTCGTGGCTGACGAGTACGTTTTCGACCAATTCCATATCCAGATCGTCAACGCTGTGGATCAGATCGACGATAGTATTCTGCGCCTGCAAGTTGAGGAATACCCCAACATCGCCAAACTGGAGATCGCAGTCCATCAACAGCACCTTCGTGCCTTCGCGCATCAGCGAAGCGGCGACATTGGTGGCAATGGTTGTTTTGCCCGCGCCCCCTTGTGGGCTATATACCACAATAATGTGCGCGTTGTGGTTGCGGTCTGACGAAAGGTTCGTCAGGCCACTGGGACTCATCACCTGCCCGCCCGTGTTCATATACTGAACTTGGATCTGGGGACGGCGATCATAGACACTGCGGACTGTCCCGTACAGTTCCTCGCCAGAGATCGGCTTGGTCAGGAAGTCGCGTGCGCCTGCCAACATGGCCCGCCGTAAGTAGTCGGCCTCACTCTGCACCGACATCATTACCACGCTAGTCGAAGGGACGGATTTGCTGATTAGCTCGGTAGCCGCAATGCCGTCCATATCCGGCATGTTGATGTCCATCAGGATAATATCGGGGAGCAGTTCTTTCGCCAGTTCCAGGCCCTCGCGCCCTGTGCTAGCGGTTCCGATCACCTCGATATCCGATTCAAAAGCCAACAGCTTTTTAAGGTTCTCACGTGTTTCAGGTATATCGTCAACAATGAGCACCTTTATGGTGTTCTTTTTGCTATCTGCTTGCGGCCCCGGAGCTTTGCTCATCTTACACCCCTGTTCGCTCTCATTGATTATTTGCTAGTAGAGTCGTTGAGTGAAATGGTATTGCCGACAAATAGGCTGCGGATCGAGCGCAGCGCTGGCTCTAAGGCAAAGGGCAACGCTTGCGGCTGAGTGACCTGATAGGTCTCGATCATATACGACAAAGACACTGCTGTCGTTTGATCGGTCTTGACTTTGGGGTCGCCCTGAGCGCTGCGTAACACCAACGTCATAGGGATACGTGACTCAATGAGCCAAGTAATCGCCACTGCGTCCTGTGGCTCCACTGCCAACGTCAAAATATCGGGAAACGGGGGAGTCGGTGTGGGCGGCGGCGCACCCTTAGTCGGTTCGCCTGCTTCTGGCGTAGGTGTCGGCAACGGTGTCGCTACCGGGCGCAAGAACTGTCCGTCAATCGGGAAAGTGCCAGCATGGACAACCCAAGCCGCTTGAACGGTACGCTGTGTCACAAGGCGCGGACGCTGTACTTCGCTTGGCCCCGCAACGACTGGATCTTTACTAAAGCTACTGGGCTGGAGTTCGCCTGCAATGGCGGCTTGCAACTCGATAGTACCGTCGGACTTGATGCTGGTCAGGGTGATCTTGTTTGGCTTGATGGTCTGGAAGCCGGGGTCAACATCCACGAACAGGAATGAGGCGATGATGTCTACGTAGTCGCCATCGGCAACCGAATAGGCCACATCGGTCAGACGGTCTACTGGGATGCTGATCAGAACCCGTCCACGTGGGGTAACGGCGGCAGCATCGCTACCTTTGGCAGCAATCTGCGAAAGGTCTTCGACGAGGAGCGTATCAACGATAGGTTGTTCGATAAAGATGTCAGTACGGGCAATTCTGCCCTCTACATCTGCAATCGCGCCCATCGCCCGTTCCGGCACTGCTGCCGAAGGCCAGAGCCGTTCCGCCAACGCGGCAGCGGGGATACGAATGCCCCGCGGGAGTTGTTGAACTGCAACGATGATCTTTTTCAACTGGATCGGTGTAGCGGTTGGGCCTTCGGCAGCACCCGGACTCGCCCCAGCTACAGGTGTACCATTAACAGGAGCAGGAGGTTGATTCAAAAGACCGGGAAGTACAAGGAAAGCACCAACTGCTACAACTACGAGAAGCAGTATGATAATTAGCACGCGACGATTCATAAAATCCTCCAGAGGGGGTGGTTCCGTCAGGAACAAGTGTAATCCAGTCACAAAAAAAGGCAAACAGCCCCTTAGTCCTATCTTGACGTTTAGTGTTGCTATTTAGGGACTCTTACGCCGGGATGGGCTGTCATCAATGAAAGATGATTGTCAGTTTTAGTAAATGGTAATTATATTGAGATAGGGTGAGATCAGTTATTTTCTATCTATGTTGAGGGGTTGTTCAAGACCGACCCCTCAACATAGCAAAAGCACCTAGCAGAAAAAATGGCTACTCTTCTTCCTCCTGCTGTGTAGGTAGGGAAATCTCGACACGGTTGCCTTCGCCGTCACTGCCTATCGATGACATTTCACCGCCGACTAGTTCAACGCGCTCTCGGAGGGGAGCTAGACCGAATATCTTCCCTTGAGCTTGTTCGGCGGCGGCTTCGGTATCCTGCAAATTATTGCCGTTGAAACTTACACTCGCGGTAATAATATCCCCCGTCACGTCAAGAATAATCTCAACTCTTGTAGCATTGGAGACATCTCGCGTATAGCCAAGAAGTTCTTGAACACTGCGGAACATCGTTACTTCGGTGTGCGGAGCCATTCGGCGACGCTCCTCACCGACGATATTCAGCCGAGTCTCAATCGAATTCTTTTCGGCAAAGGCATCGACATAGCGTCGCACGGTGGGTGCAAGACCCAGATCGTCGAGCATCATAGGCCGCAGGTCAAAGATAAAATCGCGCACCTTTTGGAAGGTTGAACTAGCGGCAGTCTTGAGGTTGCTTAATTCTTCGGTGGCACGGTCAGGATTGCGATCAAAGAGGCGCTGGCAAATTTCGGCCTGCAAGATAAAGTTGGTCAGCGATTGGGCTGGGCCGTCGTGCATCTGGCGAGCCAATCGCTGGCGTTCAGCCTCTTGAGCCTCAACAACACGAATAATGGTGGCATTAGCAAGCCGACTCGCCCCGCCATCCCCAGAGGAAGATCCCGCTGAAACGCCTACGACATCTGACGACTTGACCCCATCCAGCATGGCAATCATCTTTTCAAGCGTCTTGCTAAAACTATCAAGCTGGGTGCGATCCTGCTGGACTTTTTCAAGCTGATTTTGCATAGTCAGCAGGCGTGTTTTTGTATCGAGCGCGTTATTGTAGATCACGCGGATGTCGTTACGAGGAACGGTATCGAAGTTCGCTTCGAGGCGACTCAACTGAGTAGTCACATCAACGCTCTTTTGCTGCAAACGTTTGACTTCGACCTGACTCTGGTCGATCAGATTTTGCAGTTCACGTAAGCGCGTATTGATGCGCTCATGCTCGGTTTGTACTTCATTTACCAAGGCTTCTTTAGGATTGCTTATACCGGTAGCCATGAATGGCAACTCCTGAACTAGCGCCGCAGCATCAGGCTACAGCAAACAGCCATCACTTACAATACGCTTCCACACCACGAACAAATTCACCTATTCTTCCAATGGGCGATGTGCATCCACCAGACGAACCCAACCGCGTTGCAGCGCATACACTGCCGCCTGAGTGCGGTCTTCGACATTCATTTTATCCAGAATCGAAGTCATGTGGTTTTTCACGGTTTGCTGGCTGATACCGAGTTCGCTGGCAATCTGCTTATTGCTCAGACCTCGTGTCACACAGCGCAAAATCTCCATTTCGCGGGGGCTGAGGGGGATAAAGTGTTCACCGTTATCCACCACATATGGACCCGCCAACGCTTCCATTTTGTTATTGATCCATTCCTGAACACCACGTTCATTGTACACTTTTCCGCCAATCACGAAATTGCCGCGTGCCACTTGGCGGATAACATTCATCAAACGATCTGGTTCGATCTCCTTCGGACAGTAGGCAGAAGCACCCGCCCGCATCGCATGAAGGATCTGCTCATCATCATCATAGGCGGTTAGTAAAACTATCGCCATATGCCGCCATTCGCTTTTAAGTTTGCTCGTTACCTGAATACCGTTCATGTCAGGCAAATTGATGTCCAACAAGACAACATCCGGTTGCACTTCGCGGATCGTGGTTAGGGCTTGCAGCCCGTTCGCCGCTTCAGCCAGCACAACAATATCGGTTTCGCTGCCGAGGAGTTTATGCAGACCTTCACGGATCAGGGGATGATCATCTACGATCACGATATTAATCAGTTCGCTGATCTCCGGGTGTTTGTCCATATCTTCCGCGCAAGGGGTCGTCGTTATCTACCTACACGACAAAAAACTGCGCGTCTACTCCTATCTTGCTAAACCAATCCTTAAAGGAAGGCAAATATGCCTACGAAGCCAATACAGGAAAAGCTGATTTTGCAAGTACAACACCAGCATGAAAAATGATGGATACCTACCGCGTTTTAACGAGTATTATCTTTCAACCAGCACCGCGCTCATACTAGCTTTAACTGGCTTTTTCGGCAACTGCGCCTAAAGCTACTCGCCAGCCACACCTCTGAAAAGATAAAAATAGTCTGCATCATCTGGAACCGTTAGTCTAACTATATCATAGGAAAAAGGTACTACGCAAACCGTATCCGTTAGAAAACCCTTTTTCAAAGGAAACTCTTAATACAGTCCAGAGTACACGGGACATAGCGTTAGCGCGGATTTTATCAGAATAGCCAATCAGGCTGTGGCATTACCTGTCAACCCGATGGTGTAACCTATTCGGCAATTGTACGTAATGTGTTGGAAAGGTTGGTAGGATCAAACTTTACCTTGAGTCTAGGAACATTCTTAACATATAATGAGATCATCGAGGCATTATCCATTTCCATTTTTCCCAGAGTAGCTGGCAAAATGCCTGAAAGCTATTGAAAGTTTGTTATCGTCGAAAGGAGGCACACGTTGCTTGAAACTCGTGTCGCCACATGCCCAACCTGTAAGCAAACCGGTAAATTCGAGTATCTCGGTGAACAACATTGGCCGCCGGATGTTGCCAAAGCGTTGAATCTGCCAACCACGATCATTCTGTGGAGTTGTTCTCGCTGCCACACGACGATTAGCGAAATGGATCTGCTCCCGGCGCGAGCCACTGCACCTAGCAAATCCGAAGTATCGAAGTCGTCATAACAAAACCGCCAGTTGGTCAGGGGCAAAATCGACAGTGCTAAAAATTCATATGCTAACGCTCGGCATCGCCGCGACTAACTGTTATGTTGTGGGCGACGAAGTGACTCACGACGCAGTGATCATTGATGCGCCCGATGACGCGCCAAAGATTCTGGCGATTGCCGAACGTGAAGGCTGGACAGTCCGCGAGATTCTGGCGACTCACGCGCACTTCGATCATGTGCTGGCGGTGGGCGACCTGAAAAAAGCGACTGGAGCCACGTTCCGGTTGCACCATGCCGATCTCGATTTGCTACATCAACTGCCCGACTGGATGGAACGATTTACTGGACACACCGTTGCGCCTGCACCAGAACCAGATCACTTCGTCGAAGAAGGCGACGTGATCACGGTGGGCGGTATGCGCTTTGAGGTGCTTTTCACGCCGGGTCATGCACCGGGGCATGTCAGCTATGTATTGACCACACCGACTGAGCATGTAGTGTTCAGCGGCGATTGTCTATTTCTTGGCTCAGTCGGGCGTACCGATCTTCCCGGCGGCGATCATGCCCTACTGATGAAATCGATTGTCGATAAACTGCTGCCATTGGGTGATGAATACACAGTGGCAGCGGGTCACATGCAAACCACGACCATTGGACGTGAGCGTGTGAGTAATCCGTTTTTGCTGGATTGGATAAACGCTCCTGATCGATGAGTCTGCCCGTTTCAACAGCTTATTGACTCAAGTGTTGGCTCAATGCCCTTGCCCACGCCTTGCGCTTGAATTAGGCTGCGGAGATCGGGTAGAGACGGCTTCCTATTTGGCGCGAGTCTGCCCTTCGGCTCGGCTCGTCAGCCTTGACATTGATCTGAGCGCCTTGCGGACAGCGTCAAGAACATCTTCGCAGCCCAGCGGTTCAATTCTGGTGCAAGGCGATATTACGCGATTACCTCTGCGGACGCACTTTGACTTGATCATCGTGCGCCACCCCGACCTTGATCGTCATCCTGCCGATTGGGAACAAGCCTTGACCGCCACGCCCGACTGGTTAACGACACAGGGTATTTTGCTCATTACCCTCTATAGCATTGCCGAAGTCGAACAGGTTCGTCGATGGGTTAGTCCGCTGCCTTTTGCGCCAATGACCTTTGCGGAAGATCTTCTCGCTGCGCCGGGACTCAGCGGGCGAGATCGATTCTTTTTGTGCTACCGCGATTTATTATGATCGTGCTGATCGCGATTTTTCCGCTAATCGTTGAGTGTGACCAGATTGGCGATATTTGCCGACAGCCGCTTAATCACTCTCTCGCTCTCGAACTTCACGTCCACTTCTTCGTCATCGCCGCGCACCTTGCTAGCAATGACGATCCCTTCGCCGAACTTGGCATGACTCACCCGTTGGCCTGTCCTGAACCGATTGGGACGTTCGACAGTGCGAGTCCGATTGGTTGATGTGCTCAACGGATCGCTCCATGTGACGGTGCGACGATAGCCTTCACGCTCGGCATGGGAGGTGCTATTTTTCGAGATTGGCGATCCAGTGGTTAATCTGCCGGGGATTTCGGTCAGGAAGCGTGACGGCATGGCGCGTTCGGCATTGCCCCACACAGACCGCCGGAATGCCCATGTCAGGAACAGCATATCTTTGGCGCGGGTCAGCCCGACATACATCAGCCGTCGTTCTTCGTCCATTTGTTCAGGATCGTCCAAAGCGCGTTGGTGCGGCAGGATACCCTCTTCCAGTCCAGCGATAAACACCACCGGAAATTCCAGACCTTTAGCGGCGTGCAAAGTGAGCAGCACGACCGCATTCGCCTCATCGGTGCGCGTATCGGCATCGGCAACGAGTGCAACATCTGCCAGAAATTCGCCCAACGGCACATCGCCATTGTTATAAGCTAACGCCGTAAATTCCCGGACGTTTTCCACGCGCTCTTGACCTTCGGGCGTACCATCATTGAGATAGGTCGCTAACCCTGATCGCGCGAAAATATCATCGACTAATGGGCCAAGCGGCGTATTGATGGCGACTTGCTGCCACGAATCGATGAGCGCCGCGAACTCGGTCAGCGATTTGACAGCACGCCCCGATAGCGGCGAATCCACCCCTTCGCGCATCATTTGGAGGGCGCGGAACATACTTTGCTGGCGTTTGGTCGCCCACAACTTGAGTTCGCCTAGCGTCTTTGCGCCGATACCACGCGGCGGCACGTTGATGATCCGTTCGAGGCTCACCTCGTCGTCGGGGTTGTGGATTAGCTTGAGATAGGCCAGCAGATCCTTGATCTCGCGCCGCCCATAGAAGCGTGTCGCCCCAACAAGTTTATAGGGGATATGGTCACGCAGAAACGCTTCTTCCAAGCTGCGGGACTGCGCGTTCGTCCGGTACATCACCGCACAATCGCGCAACTGATACTGACCCTGATAGCTCAGTTCGACGATCTTTTCGACGATATACTCGGCTTCCTGTTCCTCATTCGCTAGATCACGCAGCATGATCTTAGCGCCATCTTGGCGGGTGGTCGTCAACTGCTTGCGAACGCGGTCAGGATTCTTGTCGATGATCGACATCGCCGCATCGAGGATAAGCTGATGTGAGCGATAGTTCTGTTCAAGCAGGATCGTTTTGGCGTTGGGGTAGTCCTGCTGATAGCGCATAATGTTACGGTAGTCCGCGCCGCGAAACTTATAGATACTCTGGTCAGGGTCGCCCACGCAAAACAAATCCGCCGACTTACCTGCCAGCAACCGAACCAACGCATACTGCGCTGTGTTCGTATCCTGAAATTCGTCTACCAAAATGTGTTCATAGTAACCCTGATAGCGCTCTAGCACATCGGGATTTTTCTGGAACAGCAGCACGCACATCATTAGCAAATCGTCAAAATCGACGGCGTTGCTGAGGTGCAACTGCTCCTGATAATACTGATATAGTTCGCCCGTGATTTGTTCTTTGTAGCTGGTCGCGGGATAGTCCATCGGGCCGATTAATTCGTTTTTGGCGTTGGAAATCTTGCTTAGATGACCACGCGGCGGATTCTGCTTGATGTCAAGGTTAGCCGCCTCGATTACGCGCTTCATCACGGCGACCTGATCGTCCGTATCGTAGATCACATAATCGGAGCGCAAGCCAACATAGCTGGCCTCACGCCGCAAAATTTTGGCACAAATGGCGTGGAAAGTCCCCGTCGTCAACCCGCGTATATTCGCCGTACCCAGTAATCTTTCGATGCGCTCAAGCATCTCTTTGGCGGCTTTGTTAGTAAACGTGACCGTCATAATTCGCCACGGGGCGACGTTCATTTCTTGAATCAGGTAAGCGACCCGACGGGTTAGAACAGCGGTTTTGCCGCTGCCCGGTCCGGCAATCACCATGGTTGGGCCGGGGGGAGCTGATACTGCCTGTAGCTGGGCTTCGTTCAGGCCATCCAGAAGTTCAGAGGTTGCCAATTCTATCGATCCTTTTCTCGCTGGATGAACGATTGCTGAGCAAGGTAGTTTAACCAATTGAGGTAGCGAAAACCAACTTATTCAGTCGGCATACAAGGAGAATTAGACGCAGTGGATCACAGATTTATTGAAAAGAACTGATATAGGGTACTTACAGCGATTATCAGGTCGCTTACCCCATTTTGCTTCAGACAGTATGCCAAATGTTTAAAAATTATGTGTTCGGAATCGTCTTTGTTCAGGCATACCTATCTGGCAGCTAATCCGACTCAAAGATGACGAGATATTTTGGGCGATACTTATTCATCACAAGCGGATAAACATCGAGTGCCTCAATATCCGCGAAAAGCTCGTCCAATCCTGATGGTTTATTGTAATGCGGGACGAATAAATCTTCTCTGCTTTTTGTAGCAGCGAGTTCGTCACTTAACTCGTATTCCAATGTACACGTAATCAAATCGGTATACAGTGTATCGTGATCCCCGTGTTTAAACGTGATGGAGAAAGCACGCCTAAAACCGAAACGGAATGTGGAAGTATTACCGTAATGAGCGACACCATCCTCAACGCTGAAACGGCTGACACCGCATTGAAATAGGATGAAGTCATCCTCCCATTCGATACATTCGAATTTATCATCGTCACTGTCGAAGTGAGAACAGTCGAAGGTCATATACGCGAATTTTTTGAATACGGCATACACTATTGTTGGGTCGGGGTTTTTAACCTTAATGGGATTTGTACCGGTGAAGACTTCATCGGGAATCGAAACCCCAGCACTACGCATCATAGCAATCAATTGTTGGAGAACCGCATCAATGCTCATCGACTTTTCTTCTTATCAACTTGGCTGACCATCGCTTGATAGCCCCGATAACCTACCAGATCTAGCTATATCTATATCTCACTTAAAACTGTCGTCTACTGAGACTGTCTTTAACTCGGCATCAAAGTTGAGCAACCCCAGAGCGCTCCCTGCGTATATTACAGTATCCGTTTGATCAATTCAATTGATCAGCGAAATCAAGTGTAAATACGCTACCGAACAAGGGGAACATAAAAACATCATGAGTTTCGTAGGACTCGTATTCTCACCGATCACCTGTTTGCTATGGATTTTTGTTGGAGCGATTGCAGGTGGCTTGGCGCATCAGTTTGTCGGCTCAGGACGTTCGCAGGGCTTCGTCTCCGATATGGTGCTGGGGTTGATCGGCGCAGTGATTGGCGGTTTTATCCTGAGCTTCTTCGGTGTACAATTCCGAGGGAGTGTTTGGAATCCGATCATGTGCTGTGGACACCTGTTTGTGGCGACTTTCGGCGCGAGTGTCTTGATTGTGCTGGGTCGGGTGCTCTCCGGAAACCGTGTTTAACGTATTGTGAGCGAAACTGAGTAAACAATGGCAAAAAGTAAGAAGAATCTACTGGAAAACAGCGATGGGTTGGTACTAGCTGCTACGGGGGCAGGGGCGATCTTAGCTGCACTTGGCGCGACAATCGGCGGTTGGATCGGCTATAGCGCACTCGGTGTAAATCACCGCGTGCCGCTGCCGGATGCCATTGAAGGCCAACGCCACATGTTTGTCAGCTCCAACGCAGGTATCCTGAACTACTACGTGGATCGCAGTGCAAGTGGTCGCCCACTCGTGTTGATTCACAGTATCAACGCGGCAGGATCAGCTTACGAGATGCGCCCGCTGTTCCTGCACTACCGTTCGCAGCGCCCCGTCTATGCCTTGGATCTACCGGGGTTCGGGTTTTCTGATCGCTCGAAACGAGCTTACTCACCGCGTCTCTACACCGATGCTATCTTAGGGCTACTCGAAACGCAGATCCGCAATGGCCCGGTGGATCTGGTGGCGCTGTCACTCGGCAGCGAGTTTGCGGCGCGGGCTGCGCTAGAACGCCCTGACCTGATTAATTCCCTAACGTTGATCTCGCCTAGCGGTTTTGCGCGGCGCGGCAACGAAAAAGGCCCATCGCAGCAGGCCAGCGGCACAAACAAATCAGATAGCCTATATCGTGGCTTCACTTTCCCAGTGTGGAGTCAGTCCTTTTATGATCTGCTGGCGACTCCGGTCAGCATCAAGTATTTCTTGAAGCAGAGCTTTCAAGGGCCAGTCGATAAGGGGCTAATCGACTATGCCTACGCCACGACGCATCAACCCGGCGCACGCAATGCCCCGCTGTATTTCGTGAGTGGCAAGCTATTCACGCCGGATATTTACTCAGAAGTCTACGAAAAACTGTCGCTGCCCGTGCAAGTCTTATATGACCGTGACGCTTTTGTCCGGTTCGATAGGCTGCCAGAGATCGTGCAGAACCATCCAAACTGGCATTTGACGCGCATCGCCCCGACGAAAGGACTCCCGCAGTGGGAGCAGCTTGAGCAGACGACTCAGGCCTTGGATAGCTTCTGGCGTGAAGCCAACTAACCGATTCGAGCAACATCATCTGTATAAAAGCGGGTCACTGGCGTATTGTTGGACAAATTTCCAGTGACCCGAAATTTTCATGTTCAAATCTGATAGCAGCCCACAACACGCTTAACGCGGTTTGCGATGGCGTATCCACTCGACCAAAATCCACGCGAACAGTACCTCAGGCACGATTGCAGAAGGGCTACCACTGTACCGACTGCCCGCTGCACAGATCAACACCATAGCCATCAGCGTGAAAATTTCAATCACCACATTCGCCAAGACTGATAAGGTTGACGGCTGCACTGGCTCTTGGTGAGCAAGGGTATGCTTACGCTTGCGCTGCGGCAGAGCATAATCATGATCCTCAAGATCGAGCATATCATCAGCAAGAGATTGTCCGCACCGTTTACAGAAACGGTTGTAAGCACTGTTAGGACTGCCGCACTGGGTACAGTAGACAGCGCTTAACTGCGCGGCAGGCGCGTCGCCAATTTCGAGTAGCTCTCCATCGTCGGTAAGTTTTGTATACTGCTGTTCACGATTGCTCATATTGTCTCCTGTACAGAGTTGGCTACTAGCTATACGCAGCATCCCGCAAATGAGTTGCACTATTTCGATTTATGAGACGATACTAGGCGATCATTTTTGCCGTGTTCGTAGCGCCTCAATCACTGTGCGATCTGTGCGCCCGAAGGCAAATTGATCGAGATCGTCCAGATGTACCCAACGCCAAGCGGCACACTGAATAGCCTGTGGTGGCCCTGCCAGATAGCGACACTCGAAAGCGTGTAGCGTGATCTTGAAGTGGGTGAAGGCGTGCTTGACGCTCAAAAAAAGTGAGCCAACTTCAACAGTAATCGCGAGTTCTTCACGCAGTTCGCGGCTCAGACAGTCGGGCAGGCTTTCGCCGGATTCCTGTTTGCCGCCGGGGAATTCCCACAATCCACCCAGTAAGCCTTCGGCGGGTCGCTGGGCGATTAGCACTTGATTTTGATCGTTCCAGATGATGCCCGCTGCCACGTCATAATGCGGCGTTTTGGCCTTCGCCGTTTTGACAGGACGCTGATTCTGCACGCCGCGTTGAAAAGCGAGGCAGTGTCGCGCTGCTGGACAGATTAGACACAGCGGTTGGCGTGGCCTGCACAGGGTACGACCTAGTTCCATCAGAGCTTGATTGTAGTCGCCGGGGCGATCCGCTGGCACAAGCGACTCGGCAAGCGTCCACAGATCGCGCTGCGTGGCGGGTAACGCAAGATTGCCGTCAATGTCGTCAATTCGAGTCAGCACGCGCATTACATTACCATCTAGCACGGCGACCTGTTCACCGAAGGCAATGCTGGCAATCGCGCCCGCCGTATAACGTCCGATCCCCGGCAGTTTTTGCAATTCCGCCGCCGAAGTCGGGAATGTCCCGCCATAGTCGCCAGCGACAATCTGGGCGGCGCGGTGCAGATTGCGGGCGCGGCTGTAGTAGCCCAAGCCTTCCCAGCACTTGAGCACCTGATCGAGTGGTGCAGCGGCAAGCGCCGAAACCGTTGGAAACGCCGCCACAAAGCGCTCGAAGTACGGAATCACCGTTGTGACTTGGGTTTGCTGCAACATGATCTCGGACAGCCAGATTAGATAGGGATCATGGCTGCGCCGCCAAGGAAGATCGGCGGCGGCATTGTCGTACCAGTTGAGCAAGTCGGAAACAAATGGGGGTTGCGGCATAGCGGGCATAGACCAAATCAGAGGACAATGGTCTAATTCTACCGCGTCTAGCGCTATTCTTGCTCGATCAACAGGAAAAGCGCATCAACAATTGACCCCACCCCTAACCCCTCCCCGCAAGCGAGGAGGGGAATCAAGGCATTAGCCCCCCTTCCATCGCTTGCGGGGGAAGGGGCTGGGGTGAGGGGTTAATCTGTCTTATCCCCGCACAGTCGCAAAAAAACGATAGTGCAACGCATCAAAAACGATCAGTTGCATTTTTCCTATCAAGCGATAACGGTATACTATTCATTGTAGTCAGAATTCATCGCGCCGTAGGAAGTTCTACATGATTGTTTTCATCAGCTATAGCAGCAAAGATCGCGACTTCGCCGTTAAACTCGCTGAAGATCTAAAGCGCGATGGGTTCAATGTCTGGTTGGATAGCTGGGAGATCAAAGGCCGCCAGCCCTATTGGACAGAAATTCAGGAAGGGCTTGAAGCATGTTCACACTTCCTGTTCATCATTTCGCCCGATTCCATCGATCCCAATGGCGGCGCAGTCATTGAATTGTTCCACGCCACCGGGCTGAAACGCCGCCCGATTATTGTCCCCGTGATGGCACGCAGTACACCCTATGACGATTTGCCAATTCTGATCTCGCCGGGACGTTTGCAGATTCATGATTGTGTGCGCCATCCTTATGCTGAAATGCTGCCAAAGATCGAAGATGCGTTAGGCAAGGCCGCGCCGACGACCCCTAGCGCTACGCAAATGAATCGAGCCAAACATATAGGGATTAATCCGCACCAAAGGGTTAACATGGGGATTATCGCTGCTGTCGTCTTACTGTTGATACTTGGGGGTGGACTATTGATCAGTCAGTTTGGACAACAAGGTGGTAGCCCAACGCCAACCGTGACGACGCAACCCGCTGTTGAACAAAACAACACTCCAACAGCGCCAATCCAGAGTGCCACGCTTTCACCAAGTGCAACATCGACTAATACACCGCTTCCGCCGACAACTGCTGTACCTACTGCCATTCCAACAACAAGTGTTCCACCGACTAATGTTCCACCAAGTGCTGTGCCAACCGCCATTCCGACTATTCTTCCGACTGCTATATCAACCTTGTCCCCTACAGCCAATGCACTCTCCCCCGTAACGGCTAACAACCAGTGGATACCGCAATTTCAGGATTTTGACGGCGTGACGATGGCGCGTGTACCGTCCGGTTGCTTCACAATGGGGACAGAGAATCCACCACCTGGGGGAATTTATGGAATTTATGATGATGAGAAGCCAACGACTAAAATTTGCTTTGACAAACCGTTCTGGATCGATAAGACAGATGTGACACAATCTCAATTCGCGCGGTTAAAGGGAATGGTCGCGCATAGCTCAGCTTTTACGGGAGACAACCGACCCATAGAGAGTGTCACTTGGTTTGAAGCCCGCGATTTCTGCCAGAATCAGCGAAAATCTCGATTGCCTACCGAAGCAGAATGGGAATATGCGGCGCGTGGACCAGATGACTTGATTTATCCTTGGGGCAATACATTTGTGGCGGATAATACGGTCTTTAGTTCAAACCAGACCGCCGATGTTGGCAGTAGGCCTACTGGTGCATCGTGGGTAGGCGCTCAGGATATGGGCGGAAACCTATGGCAGTGGGTCAGCACACTTTATAGGCCTTATCTTTATAACAAGGATGATGGGCGAGAAAATAACATAGATACTAAAAATCCACGTAGTTTGCGTGGCGGCTCATGGACCAATGCCAATACAGATTACCTGCGGACGGCGAACCGCAATCAGAACTACCCATCCTTAAAATTCAACTACTACGGTTTTCGCTGCGCTCGCTCTGAATAGGGTTTTGTTATTCTAGGTTTTGGACTTTATCGGTCAAACAACAAGATAGAGATTATGCAAAAACAGCTTCAAATCGGCGCAGTGATTATGGTGGGCAGCGCGGGCGAGTCGCCGCAGGAACAACTGGTTCTAGCGGCACAACGGGCCAGCGCCATCGACCTGATCGGCACACTGCGCGGTCAGGGAGTCGAGCGCATCATCGTTGCTGCGCCGACGACAGATTGGCTCCCGACTGACCTTGACGTGATTCGCGACGAAGATGTGCAAGACGAACGGTTCCACTTTGGGCAGCGTCTCGCGACGCTCATTGAGCGCTATGAGATGGAGCCGCTGTTGTATTTTGGCGGTGGCAGCGCTCCATTAGTGGATGAAGCCGTTGGTGGGATGATCGTGGCGCTGTTGGATCGCTCCATGAACGCGACTGCGCCAACTATCCCCTCGCATATCGTGTTGACTAATAACCTCCATTCGAGCGATTGGGCGGCGATCAGCCGGGTCGAAGCAGCATTGCCCGTGATCCGGCAAGCCAACCGGGATAACAGTTTGGCGTGGCTGCTACAGGAAAGTGGCGAGTACGATGTGCGGGTGCTTTCTGGGGTACGTCCGGCAACCAGCATGGATCTCGACACCCCCAGCGATCTCGCCTTGATCGCGCACCATCCCGATCTGCTGCCGAAATTGCGTGAGGTCGTCCAGAACGCGGGACTCAGCCAGATTCCGGTTGATAAAGTGATCGCGTTGGCGGTGGGTGAAGCGAATACGTTGGCACTGATCGGGCGGGTATCGCCATTGGCGTGGCAAGCGCTCAACAAGGCGACTCGCAGTTGGACTCGCGTGATCGCTGAGGAACGTGGCATGATCGCCAGTGGGCGTGACGAACGGGGCGAGGTGCGCTCGATCCTTAGCCCTTGGATCAAGGCGCGGGGTTTTGCCGGGTTCTTTGCGGATCTGGCAGGCATGGCGGATGCGGTGATCTTCGATACGCGAGTGTTGATGGCAGCCGAAGGAATCCACCCTGATGCAGCAGATCGCTTTGCCTCGGATTTATTCTGGGTCGCCTCGATCCGCAATTCATGGCTGCGCGATTTCACACAAGCCGCCCTCGAAGCCCCTATCCCAATTATCTTGGGTGGACACAGCGTAGTCGCCGGAGGACTCTATGCCCTGACCGAGATTATTCAGCGCTACCCCGGTTCCAAGCACGCCTGAGCCGCACATATTTCTGAAATTCGTACCACGACATCAATACACTAAGTTTGAAGCCATGCAGTCCATCGCGATACCCCTCAAGCGTGATATAGCGCCAACGGAAGTGTCGCAAGGGCTGTAATAGATAATTCTGCGGCTTGACCCGCACTCCTTGACGGAACAGATCGCGGGCGGCGTAGTCGGTGTAACGCTCTTGCTTGCCGATAAACTGCGCCAGATCGCGATAGTTGTAATGGATCAGTGGTGTGGTGAGATAGCCCGCTTCGCCGTCTAGCACCACCAACTCATGCACATCACGAGTTGTGTCATAGCTGGCCTTTGCACGGCACAGCAAGCGCATCTGGTAATCAGGGAACCAGCCCGTATGGCGCGTGAGCTTGCCGAAAATGTAGTTATGTCGCGGTATCCAATACCCCTGATAGCTACTGTTGGCAAGCCTTGAACGGATTTCCGCCGCCTGTTCGGGTGTAGAGCGCTCATCGGCATCCACAAACAGCACCCACTCCGACTCCACCGCATCGAGAGCCGCGTTGCGCTGCGTCGTGTAATTCTCGAAATGGCGCTGGACGACTCGCGCTCCGGCAGCTGTCGCAATTTGTACAGTGTCATCCGTGCTAAACGAGTCGAACACCAGAATCGCATCCGTCCAGCGCAAGCTGTCGATGCACGCCGCGATATTGGCGGCTTCGTTGTAGGTGAGAATGATGGCAGTGAGGGTAGGCTGGTTGGGTTCCATAACTTCCGAATTGATAAATTTCCCCATGAGTAGTCAGTTGAAGATAACCTGAAAGTCATTTATGCTAGGTGCTTGAGTCCTAAATCAAGGTGCTGCTCCAATGAAAAAGCGCAAACTGTTACAGAAAATAATGTCAGGTTCAAAAAATATTCGGTTTGCTGAACTGGTTGCCCTCATAGAAGCATTTGGATTTCGTCTGTCGAGAGTGGAAGGAAGCCATCATATCTTTGTTCACCCCAAAGTCCAAGAATTAATGAATATTCAATCGGTAAGTGGAAAGGTCAAACCTTATCAAATTCGGCAGTTTCTAAAAATCGTAGAGCGCTATAATTTGGCATTAGAAGAAGAGGAAGACGAAACAGAATTATGAAAGACTACCATATCAACATTTTCTACAGTGAAGAGGACGAAGGTTACATTGCTGATATTCCTGACCTAAATGCTTGCTCCGCGTTCGGCGCTACCCCTGAAGAAGCCCTAAAACAGGTTCAGATTGCCAAAGCATTATGGTTACAGGTGGCGCGTAGCGAAGGTAAACTCATCCCAGAGCCAAAATATCGACCAGTTATCTATCAAGCTGGTTAACCGTTTATTTATTACGAAGTATTGAGGAGGAGATCATCGTTATGGATAGCGATGTGAAAGAAAAATTTCAGACGTTAGCGCTTCGTTACGGTGTTAGCGTTGGCGCTGTCGAAGCCCTCGCTTATGCGCTGAGGACTTCTGGCGGCAAACAAGCCCAATTTAGCCATCCTGAGCTTGGTGGGATGGGACAGTGGCAGCCGGGTATGATGATGATCGGTGATTTGTTCAACACTGCTTTGAAAGCGCGTGTCGATGGGTTGGCTACCGAATTAAGCCAGTTGATCGCCGCGAATGCACCCACAGTTGGGTTTGAACCACTGTCGGGCTTCACGAGTGGGTGGTGGCCTTCGTCCTTTGGCGCACCCAATTCAGCGGGTGGTCAGAATGATTTGTATTATGCGTACTTCGCCAGCCACAATCGCTTGCTAATTAAGCGTCAGGGACAGATCGCGATTTACGATACTACGGGGCATCGGGTTGGTAGCGTTTCACAACAACAAATGAACGGTGTCCAAATCATCGTTTTCAACAGTGAGGCAGGTCTGGCAGACATTTCGACACTGCCCATTGTCCTTTAGCGTTAATCAGGCTAGTTAAACGTCTTTGCTTGTTCCGCTATATAGGTTAAGCACCTGTCGATACGCGGCAAGCATCACCTCACGTTGATCTGTCGTAAGAGTTGTGTCTTGCTGTGCTGCATGGATCTTACGCTGCATCCCTAGCCGAACCAGCCAGCGAGCCATCGTTAACTTCGGCGCGGAGTAGTGTTTAGTATATAGCCGCAAGCGGCTTGACCACAGATTGATCACACTTTGCGGGCGGATCTGACTGGCGCTTTTGCCTTCAAGATGCGTGATATGTGCATTAGGCACAGCGTAGATTTCCCAGCCCGCCTGCCGAATCCGCATACTCCAATCGACTTCTTCACAATACATAAAGAACTGCTCATCAAACAGCCCCGTTTGCTCAATCACTTCCCGCCGCAGTAGCATCGTTGCCCCCAACGTGTGATCAACCGGAAAGGGTGCGCCACGCTGGTACAGGTCGCGATCATAGCGCCCGTTCAGGCGGCTTTCGTAGAAGCGCCCCGGCACAGGAAACAGATCGATGACTAACTGCGAGAGGCCGGGGAAGCGGAATGCGCTATGCTGAAACGATCCGTCAGCATAGGCAAGCTGCGCCCCCACAACCCCGACACGCGGCAAACTGAGTAACGCATCGTACAAGGCGCGAATGGCACCCGGTTGCACGAGTGTATCGGGGTTGAGCAGCAAGACAGCACGCGGCGCAGTGGAATTGGGTGTGGGTTGGTCACAGAAGCCAAGCGCTCGCAGCGCTATATTATTGCCCGCCGCAAAACCGAGATTATCCGCCTGTGCCAGCACCGTTACTGAGGGGAACTGAGCGCGAATCGCCTCCGGTGTGCCATCTGTCGAGGCGTTATCGACAACATAAATATGACTGTCGAGGTGGCTTATTACCAGATCATCACACAGCGTGCGGAGTGCATCCAGTACGAGATCGCGCACATTCCATGTCACAATAATAACCGCTAAATCAGTAGGCATGAACTGTTCTGTTGTTCTAGTCTGCTGCCGCATCAGCCGCTAACACCTGACCTTCATCGAGGCGACCCAGACGGCGTACTTCGGGCCAGAACCACGCGATTGCCAACACCACCAGAATTGTTCCGATCCCGCCGCCGACCACTGCCAATACTGGGCCGAACAGTGCCGCCGTCAATCCCGATTCGAAGCCGCCGAGTTCATTGGACGTACCGATAAACACATTATTCACAGCGGAAATACGACCTCGCATCTCGTCTGGCGCACGCACGAGCAGCAGCGTACTACGGATTACCACGCTGATATTATCGAGTGCGCCCAACAGAGCCAACATCACCAGCGAGAGCAGAAACGAACGCGATACCCCGAATACAATGGTTGCCAGCCCGAAGCCAATGACTGCCAATAGCAGCGTTCGACCCGCGTGCTTGAAGGGCGGCATATGCGCGATCAGCAGTACCATGAGGATTGCTCCGATAGAAGGGGCAGCCCGCAGTACGCCAAGCCCAGCCGGGCCAACTTGCATAATATCTTTGGCAAAGATCGGCAGCAGCGTTGTTGCTCCGCCGAGCAGTACCGCAAACATATCCAGCGTGATTGTTGCCAAGATGATTTTAGTGCGCAAGACAAAGCCCACCCCCGCCGCCAACGATTTGAAAGTCGTGACCTCTTTGGGGTGCGCGATCTGCTTGCCGCGAATCATGGCAACCAATACGCCAAAGGTTAGGGCGGCAACAGCGTCGAGGATATAGACTTCACCGGCATGGTTGAATATCCCAATCAGCAACCCACCCAATGCCAGACCTGTTACGGCTGCAAACTGCCACGCACTGCTACTCCATGTTGCCGCGCTGGTAAATACGCCCGGCGGGACAGTTTGTGGTAGCAGTGAGGAGGCCGCAGGATTATTGAAAGCGCGGGCAATTCCAATGAATAACAGCACGGTATAGACCAGAAACAACGATCCCCGTGTATAAGATAAGACCGCCAGACCTATTCCACATAACGCCAGCAAAATCTGGGTCACAATCACCACCCGTTTGCGGTCAAACCGATCCGCGACTTGTCCAGCAGGCAGCGATAACACGATCACGGGCAGCACTTGAACCAACCCCACCAGCCCTAGTGCCAGTGCCGATCCGGTACGGTCATAGAGTTCCCAACCGATGGCTACGCTAACCATCTGTTCACCCAGTGAGGCGATAAACCTGCCAATCGCTAGCAATCTGAAGTCGCGGTAGCGTAGCGCGGCGTAAGGGTCATGGGGCGCTTCCGTGGTCAGGGTTTCGAGCAACGCGGCAGGTGCGAGTTGGGCATCAGAGTCGAGTACGGGATCAGTGAAATCTGCCATTAATTAGCGATCCTTATTCGGGCTATAGCTCCCGGTTATTGAGTAGAATTTTGCCAACAGGGGAAATTTGCGGAGTCATCATGTTTGATTTTACCCCTCTGAGCTATTGATTGGAATAGCCAAATCGCGTGCCACAAGTTAAGCCTTTGATATTGCAAAAACTGTTCAGGTTGGTTAAGGTAGCCTCTATCCAAGGTGTGTTGTGCCAACACCTTTTCAACAATCGAGAATTCACAGCAATAGGCTATGCCACATATCCTTTTTTTAATGTCAGACACAGGCGGTGGACATCGTGCCGCCTCACGGGCGATTGAAGCCGCCTTGCAGGAACGGTATCCTAACCAATACAGCGTTGAACTGGTAGACGTGTGGAAAGACTATTTTCCTTACCCGTTTAATACACTGCCGAAAAATTACGGGCGCTGGGTAAATACGAATCCGTTCACCTACTCGGCTCAGTTCTGGCTCAATGATCGATTGGTACGCAATCGGACGATCAGTGGGTTGTTTACCCGCATTCTGCTCTCGCGTATGGCTCGACTATTTACCGAACATCCCGCTGATATAGTCGTGTGCGTGCATTCGGTTTTTGTGCGCCCAGCGGCTTACGCTCACCGCAAGGTGTGCGGCGACAAGCCATTTATCACGGTCATCACTGACTACGCTTTGCCTACTGTGCTGTGGTACGACCCGGCAGTAGATCGTTGTTTAGTCCCAACAGAACCCGCCTATGCACGGGGCTTAGCGTTAGGATTGCGTCCCACGCAATTGGCTCTCACAGGCGCACCTGTCCATCCCAAATTTAGCCATTTGGACTTGACCACGCAAGCGGCCCGTCAGCAACTTGGCTGGGATCTCGCCAAGCCAACGGTGTTACTAGTCGGCGGCGGCGATGGGATGGGGCCGCTGGTCGCGACTGCACGGGCTATCGATGCTTGTGAACTGGACTGCGAACTGGTTATCGTTACCGGACGCAACCAACGCCTCAAAGCAGCATTGGAAGCGGTCACTTGGAAGCATCTTCCGCGTATCTATGGCTTTGTCGAGGATATGCACGTTTTCATGAAAGCCGCCGATCTGCTAATCACCAAAGCGGGGCCAGCTACGATTACTGAGGCGGCGATTTTGGGGCTGCCTGTCGTGCTGAGTGGGGCAATCAAGTTTCAGGAGTCGCCCAATGTCGAGTATGTGGTAGCGAACAGTGCCGGAGTCTATGCTCCCGGCCCAGAACGGGTCGCGACCAGTGTCGCGGAGATCTTCGCTAACGGCGGTGAATTGCTCCGTCAACTTACAGCGGGCGCGCAGCGGCTAGCTCAACCTGACGCTATCTGGAAGATTGCCGACGAGATCCACGCTTACGGGGGCACACACTGAACGAATTCCACACAACTAGTGGTACAATTTCATTTTGTATTGTCATAAGGTGATAAACTTATGAGCACTGAACAACGCGTTAAGACGGGCATCACCAAACTCGATGCGATGTTGCATGGTGGGTTTGTCGCAGAGTCGGCGATTCTGCTGCGTGGTGCGCCCGGTACTGGCAAAACCACGTTGGCGCTGCACTTTTTGCTTGAAGGAGCCGAACACGGTGAACCGGGATTGTTCATCTCTTTCGAGGAGTTTCCGAAATCGTTGTACGCCGATGCTGAGTCGCTCGGTTGGAATCTGATTGATTACGAGGCGACTGGCTACTTACAAATCATGTTCACTTCGCCCGAAGCCCTGTTAGCAAATCTCTCCGCCCCAGATAGTCCACTGGTTCGCACGCTGATAAGCGCTAACATTCGGCGAGTCGTGATAGACAGTCTGACCCATTTGACACGCCTAACGAGCGATACTCAGGAACTACGTAAAAAGTACACCACAATTGTGAATGCCTTCCGGCGCGAAGGGGTGACGGCGCTGTTTCTCGGTGAGGAAATGCGCTCCGATTTCACGACCAACGAGAAAGGGCGGCTCTCGTTTATTGTCGATTGTCTGGTCTTGTTGCGTTATCTTGAGATCGAAAGCACTATTCAACGGGCAATTCTTGTATTAAAGATGCGATCCAGCGATCACGATAAAGCCATTCACGGCTATACCATCACATCCGATGGCTTGGTGGTTGGCGATGCGCTCGAAGGCCAAGTAGGTCTGTTAAGTGGCCTATCGCACCATACCATGATCTCGACAGTTCAGACGAAACGGTAAACACACGCGCTTGAATACCCTGTATATTGTGCCGACCCCTATCGGCAATCTCGAAGATATTACACTGCGGGCATTGCGTATCTTGCGCGAGGTGAATATTATCGCCGCCGAAGATACACGCACCACCCGCAAACTGCTCGATCACTATCAGATCACCACGCCGCTTACGTCCTACCATGAACATAATAAACTGACCAAACTGGAGTCACTGTTTGATACCCTCACCACAGGCGATGTAGCGCTGGTGTCCGATGCCGGCACACCGGGCATCTCTGATCCCGGCTTCGAGTTAATCCGCGAGGCGATTGCCCGCGAAGTCAAGATCGTGTCGCTACCGGGGCCATCGGCAGTGGTCGCGGCGTTGGTCGCCTCTGGTCTGCCGACAGATGGCTATGTTTACCTCGGATTCTTGCCGCGTAAGGCCAAAGCGCTCCGCGATGCCTTGAATGAACTTGCTGGGGAACGCCGCACGTTAGTTGCTTACGAAAGCCCCAACCGCTTGGTCGAAACGCTGTCAGCTATTGTCACCGTACTTGGGGATCGGCCTGTCGTGGTTGCACGCGAACTCACCAAATATTATGAAGAAGTCCGACGTGGCTTAGCTAGTGTAGTGCTAGCGCACTATCAGACTACTGAACCGCGCGGCGAAATCACCTTGATTGTCGGTGGTGCAGCAACTCAGGCGGACACCATCGCTTGGGATGAGGCGCGAGTACTCGATGCGATCCGGCTCAGATTGGCGGCAGGCGAACCGCGCAGTCAGGCTGTGAAGGCAGTTGCCGAAGCCGCCGCTTGGGGTCGCCGTCAAGTGTACAGCCTAAGCCTAACTATTCAGGACGATTAAGCGAGAACTTTTACTCAAACGTCTTGCTGGTCAAGTAGCGATTGTTGGGCTGAATTGAGCCTCGACTCTTGACGGATAGCCTCCCTGAGCCTATAATGAACCACAATTCGCGGGTATAGTTCAGTGGTAGAACGGTTGCTTCCCAAGCAACATGTCAGGGGTTCGAGTCCCCTTACCCGCTCTCGCTGGGGTGTTAGGCTCACCTACTCAGCCAGTGCTTTAACATTGGGAGATAGTTTAATCGGCAGAACAGAGGACTTTGAATCCTTTAGTCGTGGTTCGAGTCCACGTCTCCCAACAGCAAAATTTCAGGCTTGTAAGCGCTTTTTGATTGTGGTAGACTTCCCGATATCTTGGGAGATAGTTTAATCGGCAGAACAGAGGACTCTGAATCCTTTAGTCGTGGTTCGAGTCCACGTCTCCCAGCCATTAGAAACGCCGTCCACTGGGATGGCGTTTTGTTTTCTTTAACTTGCTTTCTTTGAACCGGTGGCTTTGTCAGGTCGCGTGTAAAGTCAGTCGCATTGAGCAAAGCGCTAGTAGTCAGGAAATAGGGTTCTAGACGACCACGAGCTTTGCGAGTGATTATGATAAACTGAAAATCAGTGCGAAGTAGGCTACCCTCATTTGGGTTTTCCTCTGGTTAGCTTGGCGTTGGAACCTTCAGCTTATCTCAGTTAAACCACTCTGACTTTGCATTGCCCTACCTAACGTCGGTTCTATCTTGCCATTGAGCCTTCGTAGGCGTATAATTGAGCCGCTGATTTCGCAGTCTGAAGGAAATACAAATGATTGATGTTAATGACCTCCGCAAAGGGGTTACGTTTACCGTTGATGGCAACATCTATAAAGTATTGGAATATGCCCATAACAAGCCGGGACGTGGCAACGCGACGATCCGGTGCAAGCTACGTGACCTTCGCAACGGCGCAACTTACGAACGTACCTTTGGATCGGGGGATCGCGTACAGGATATTCGTGTTGACGCTGACGAAGTTGAGTACCTCTACAACGACGGTGAGTTCCTGCACTTTATGGATACGACGACCTACGACCAGCATGAACTGAATGCCAGTGTTTTTGGCGATGATTCGCTATTCCTCAAAGAGGGAATGCAGATCAAACTAAGCAGTTACGAAGGGCAGATCATTGACTATGAACTGCCGACAACCGTAGACCAGAAAATTATGGATGCGGAAAATGCGGTGGCAGGCGATACCGCGACGGGTGCGACCAAGAAAGTCACGACAGAAACCGGGTTACAGGTCACTGTCCCGCTGTTCGTGAACGTTGGCGACACCATCCGCGTCGATACTCGCGATAAGAGCTATATCACCCGCGTCTAGGCGCACTTTTGCTGTAAGCAATACCATCACTGGCCTGTCGATCTCGTGATCGGCAGGCCAGTTTGCTTAATCCTCTGGAATTGACAAGCGCTACAGTGAGAGCTTATTCAGATTGCGGTAGAACTGACTGAGCGCCCCTAAGGCACTATCCAGTTTTTGTACCGCCTCCCCAATCGTGTTCTGAGTATTGATCGCACCGGACGCATATTGCTCAACTTTATCGGATATTGCGATCAAATCTGTAGGCGGTGTCGGGCTGATGAGCGTTGCCCGAACATTGTGCAGCCCTTTGGACATGCCCAAAAGCTGTGGGTTGACCCCATCCAGAATGTTTTTTGCATCTTCCGCATAGGCAAAAATATCGCTCATCACGCGATCAATCTCTTCGCGACTCATTAGTATCCCGCTATGTTTCATCACAGAAATAATGTGGTCGTGCGGTAGGATGCTTTCGGGCTGCGCCATTCGCTCGTCTAGCCCCGTTACGGTGGTTCGCACCGTGTCCAGCGTTTTCATGAGATCGGTGGGCAAAAAGTTTTCAGGCTGTGCGGTTCGTTCGTCTAACGCTAACACACTGGATCGAATCGTGTCCAGCATTTTGAGCATTTCGGCGGCACGCTGGTCAAGCAGCGATTCGCTCTGCTCCAGCAGTTTGCGCTTGACGGCTCGCGAAATGGGCGTATCCTGCGGCTGATCCGTTTCTTCAAGATGTTCAATATGTCCGATCAGTTCTTGGCGGGCGCGTTTGGTATCGCGGGCGCTGCTGACGTTCACCTTGACCAGCGGAATCCCTGAAAACTCTGGGAGCGCCGGCTCCCCATCTCGCGAAAGGTGGATAATCGGACGGCGCGAGGCGTGCCGGATCGCCAGCCCATAGAACACCTGCGGATCTTGCCGCGTCAGGTCGGCAATGACCAGCCCATCTTGCGTTAGGTGTTGGATCACCTGTGGGGCCAGCGCCCCAATATCCGAAATCTGATCGGCGCGTACTAGTTGGTAGTCAAAGGGTTCAACCGCTTCCGTGATAATGAACTCAAAGACCTGCTCGACGTAATCGCGTAACTCAGCGCCGAACGGCATCATCACAAAACAAACTTTCAATGGTTCGCTGGAATTTGAAATTGCCATTTTTTACTTTTTACCGCCTATTTCGCTGCACAGGAACCCACTCATATTACCTAAAATCAATCATAGCATAGGAAGCACGCTCAGGTTCTAGGAGAATCTCCCCGTTTGGGCGAGTTTACAATTTTGCGACTTGCAATTTCGAGCCTACAGCCCCCGCTTGGGCTGCGCCACAAGGCCAGTCGTCGCGACTCCCAGAATATAACCGCTGGCAAGGATAGCCAGAGTCGTCACGGCGACAGGCCCCACACAGGTAATTGCCAGCAGTGCGCCAACAGCGCCAGCAATCAAGCCGAGAATAATCTGAAAAACAAACAGCGTAACGAATAATGGCAAGTTTTCGCGCAGGTCGCGCAGGCACGCCCCAAGTTCAAGGTAGCTCTGGAATTGGTCGGAGAGAACATAGCGCATGTGTCCCACATTGAGCAGCAGCAGCGCTCCGATGGTGTAAAGCAGTACTAATACACCGCCACAGCACTGCACAAGTGTTAGCACACCGCCATTGCTGTTTCCGTCGCCATTGCTCAGAAATTGTGCGCCGACGGCTAGGCAGCAGCCGACCAAGAGCACAGGCAAGAAGTATAGAAATCCCGCCACAATCGAGAGTAGACCGCGTACTGCAATATCGCTCCAATCGTCCCAGCTAGGCAAGGGATAGGTCGCCTGACGCACGATGTTACGGGCGATGGTCAGCGCGTAACCACTCCCCACAATCGCGTTGAGGCCGGGGATAAAACCAAGCACAAACAAGATGCCGATCTTTTGAGGCCACTGCTTATCCTCGAAGGGGTAGGTTACGGATCGTCCAATGTCAATATTCATTAGTCACTGAGCTTATCCCTAGCGTATGCGCGATAGTTTCAGCATTCAAGTAGACTATACAACGCTGTCGCCCCACAGCAAAGGTTTACCCTGAATTTACTGGCATAATCTTAACATTTTGCTTATTTTTTTCAGTAGATTCGCGGACATTGCGGGCAGTTTAAAAACCCATACACTTATCCCGACAAGCAATTTGCTTGGATTCTAGAACTTATGGAGGATGTCGTAATGAAACGGTTTCGTTGGAAGCAGTACCGGATATTTATCGTTCTTATCGTAATTGGAGTTTTATTCGCGCTGAACAATGCCCCTACCTTTGGACAAGGTGGTGATTCTGTGCCACCGAGAGGTGACGGCAGCGACCCGAATGCTCCGAAAATTGCTCAGGCGGCAACGACGGCTCCGGTGCAGGCCATTGCCGCAAAAACTGGTCGTCAAGTAAATGATGACCAGCCAATACAAACAGCAAGTGCTAAAAACGGTGGAACCTCTCCACTGATTGTCTCGCCTACAGATGCGCTGCGGAGCCAGCACTTCTTGTCTATTTTAGCTTTTATTGGTCAGCCCTTTATGATGGCGACTGATAGCAGTGGCAATGTCTATGTGGCGGATATTAGCAGCCATGTGGTGCGGGAATTCAGCCCCGCAGGTTCACTGCTCCAGACTTTTGGTACGGGGCTGGGGAGCGGCGCTGGGCAATTTAATTTCCCTGAAGGCACGGCTGTCGTTGGCAATGATGTATTCATCGCCGATTTCGGCAACAATCGCATCCAGCGCTTTAACAAGACGACAGGAGCTTATATCAGTCAATTTGGTCTGGTGGGTTCGGGGCCGGGCCAATTAAACCACCCTACTCAGATCGCCTACCATCCGCTGAATGGCTTGCTGTATGTAGCCGAATCGGGGAATGATCGTGTCCAGAAGTTTACCACCACAGGTGTTAGTCAAGGGACGTTTAGCAGCAGTGGCAGTGGACCGGGTCAGATCGATAATCCATTCGGGCTAGCCATCGATCCGCTGGGCTATGTATATGTCAGTGATTCATTCAACAACCGCGTCCAGAAGTTCACCTCTACTGGTACCTTCGTTCGCACGATTGGCGGGCCGGGCAGCGGGGACGGACTGTTCAGCAACCCAAATCAACTGGCAATAGACCGGGCTGGATTTCTGTACGTGGCGGATAGAGGTAATACTCGCATCCAGAAGTTCGACTGGAAAGGTGCTTTCGCTGGTAAATATGGGGTAGCCGGACCAACGTGCTCCACCGAAGCATGTCATGGGTTCTTTAGTGTTCCGGCAGGTGTTGCGGTCAGCAATGTTGCTAACGTACAACCCATTGTCTATGTTTCGGATCAAGGCAACCTCACTGTGCAAGCCTTCGAGGCTTCGCTGCAACCCACTAGCCATCCCTTCATTGCCAAGTGGGGAACTGCGGGGACTGGGGCGGGCCAGTTTGCCAATCCGAAAGGAACTGCGGTAGATGGTGCGGGAAATGTTTATGTAACCGATGCTAGTAACAACCGTGTTCAGAAATTTGACAAATATGGCACATTTATCCGGCAGTGGGGCAGCACTGGGAATGGGGTTGGGGAGTTTAGCAATCCATTTGGCATTGCTGTTAATAGCGCGAACAACGTCTTCGTGGTTGACGCTGGTAATGATCGTGTTCAGGTATTCGACAGTAACGGGGCGTTTATTCGACAGTGGGGCAGCACTGGGACCGCCGATGGATTATTTTCTTCGCCAAGATTTGTCGCGGTAGACAGTAGCTATGTCTATGTCACCGAATTCGGTAATGATCGCGTCCAGAAGTTCACTTTTACGGGCGGGTGGGTGCGTAAATGGGGGACACTTGGTAATGCGCTTGGACAATTGGACGGTCCTGAGGGAATCGCCATCGACCCAAATCGGCAATTTGCCTATATCTCGGAATTTGGGAACAATCGCGTCCAGATTTTTACCGTCTTCGGTGATCCGGTTAGCATAGTCACTGCGTCAACAACCGGGCCGGGTGCCTTAATAGAGGCCTATGGCTTGACTATCGATCAACACGGTAGTGTCTACGTATCAGATAGGTTTGCTGGTCGCATTGTACAATTCAATGATAATGGTCAGTACATTGGCGCGTTTGGCAGCAGCGGCAGCGGCGATGGGCAGCTCAGCGGCGCATATTCCTTTACCATAGACCGAAGCACCGGGCAGATGTTTGTAGCAGATACAAGCAATAACCGTATTCAGCGCTTCGGGTCAACGGTGCCCAAGAATGATACGGTGGGCGTGTGGCGGCCTTCGACGCGCAACTTCTACATGCGGAACTCCAATACCACTGGGGTCGCGGACATCAGCGTCAATACCAGCGCTTTCACAGTGACGACGGATCAACCCATCGTCGGTGACTGGAATGG
>JBDTVG010000115.1:0-52146 GCA_040007395.1 Chloroflexota bacterium | reverse complement strand
CAGGCTCGTACCAAACTGTCCCATCTTTACCCTGTCTTACCTTCTTGATGGACTAGTAGTTTTCGTACTTGCCTTAGCAAAGGTGAATATCCTATCTCCATGAAGTTCGGGTATCATGTTGGGGATGCCTAGTTGGGCGAGATAAATTCTGTACAAATAACATCCTTCAAAGTCTGATTGTTTAACGGTTATCCCTCAGAAGGAATATCTACGAAGACTGGGCCACCAAGCGCCGCCACTGCTGCCTGTATCGCGATCACGCTAGACTGTACATCATCGTCGCTTTCTCCGGGGAGTAAGGCGATAGCGCCATCCACCGTTTCGCCTGTTGTGGCGATGACGATCCCTTGCTGGCATTTGATCCGCAGTTCAGCGATATGTTGGGCTGGATCTTCGTCTTGCCAGCGATGGTCAGGTGTAATGCCAATCGTTTTCAGCACATGCACGACCCGCTCAACAAACCAATCTTCTTTGCTGTATAGGTCAGCAAGGGTTGTCGCCGTGACAAAACGATCCCACGTCGTGTACAAAAAACTGACCGAACGCGCCGTTGGATTCAAGATCGGCGGGATCTTGGGCTGTGGTTCCTCGAAAGTCAGCTTGTAATAAAGATCGTTAGCGCGAGGGTGATCGACTTCTCGCGGCAGCAGATCGCGGCGGCGCACTAGTTCATAGCCGGTGCGCCGTGCATAATAATGGATACCGCCGTTCAGGTTGCCCAACCCGCGACTGATATAAAAGGCGAGATACTCCGCATCGATGCTGTGCGGCGCACGGTTGATCGGGATGCGGTACCAGTGTTCATACAGTGCGGTTTGCAAATCCTTCTTGCGATTGATCACGCCGACCAGCACGCGATCTTCAGGGTACATTAGTGGCTCGCTGGGACTTCTTCACGGGCGGCTAGTAGTCGTGCATCGATTTCAGCAACGCGAGCCTGATGCGCTAGCCACCATTCGGGATCGCGCTGTGCATCAAGTTCTTCCACGGTTTTGCCCTGCTGCTCCACCCATGTGTAATATTTCAGATTGTGCCAGCGGGCGCGATTTTCGCGAGTTCCGGGTAATACCCAATCGGTGGCGACGCTGTGGAAAATGCCCTCAACACGGCCTACGGCGGCGGCCTCATCGAGCCGCCCGAACTGTTCACGCATATCATCCATGACGCTGTAATAGCGATCCAGCGAGTCGGTGGCGGCAGTGGCGATAATATCGCCCTTGCCCAGCCCATAATATTTGGCGGTTTTGATCGCGCCCAGAATGTTGCAGATGCCGCTAATGCCGAACAGTGTGCTCATCTTCTGGACTAACCCACTGTCTATGCCGTAACGCTTGATCAATGTTTCTTGACCCGCATCCTCGCTGATGAGTTGCAAGCCTTTTTTGCAGGTCATATCATCAATACACATCTGTGCGTCCATGTTGTTGACGTTGTGAATCCATGTGACGTGTTTGTCGCCAATGCCCTGAATATCATGCACACCGTAGCCATTGTTATATAGCGTGGGGCATTGGATCGGCTCCAAGCCAACAATCAAATGACCGGGAAACGCCTGTTTGAGCCTGTCGCCTGCCGCAATCGTTCCGGCGCTGCCGTTGGCCCAACAGAAGGCATTAATCTCGCCGCGCCCGATCCCCTTCTCTTTTAGCTCAGCCGCCAGTTCGATCAGGGTGTTGCCCGTGACATGGTAGTGGAAGCGATAGTTACCCATCACCTCGAACTGATTGAGGATGCGGATATTCGGATCGCTGGCGCGGAGTTCGTGCGTTTTGTCGTAAATTTCTTTGACATTGCTCTCCGAGCCAACCGTCTTGATCACCGTCGCGCCGTAGCTTTCGATGCGCTCGAAGCGTTCGCGGCTCATACCTTCAGGCAGAACGACTAGACTTTTGCAGCCCATTCGCCCGCCGACCCATGCGCCGCCGATCCCGTAATTGCCCGTTGAAGGCCAGACTAATGTATTCTTGGCAGGATCAACTTCGCCGAATAGCTCTTTTTCCAGCAGCACCGAGTATGCCGCGCCAACCTTATGGCTGCCCGACGGAAACTCCTTGCCGTACAGCACCACAATATCGGCCTCGACTCCGGTCAGTTCGTGAGGCAGCACGATATGGCAGATCTGCCCGTCGGGGTCGCGCCAGTTAATGTTAAACAGGTTGATCGGATCAAGCGGAGCATCGGTGCGAGCAGCCTTCGCTTTCGCCCGGATCGCCGGATCGATCTTGTGAGGATGCAGCATTTCTTCAAACGTGGGGCCAGTGATCATCAGAGGTACACCTTAAGTTACAATTTATTTTAGTGACCCGATTTTACCACAAACACTTTGTGAGACGGGAAACTATCCTGTGCCTTTACCCACATTATCCAGAATTCTGATAATATCCTCCCATACGGATACCGCCTTGAAAGTCTGTACAGAAACTTGAGTTAAATGAATATCAAGACAATCGAGATTCGCAATTATCTTCTCAAATCAAATCTACGTGAACGCTTCATTGATTACTTTGAGGAGCATTTTATTTTCTCTCAGCAAGAAAGAGGATTAGGTGTCCTCGGTCAGTTTAGCGTCATTGGTAACCCGGATCATTTTGTGTGGCTGCGTGGTTTCAGTGATATGCAGACACGCCGAAATAGTCTGCAAGAGTTCTACGACGGTCCAGTGTGGGGGAAATATGGCCCACTGGCTAATGACATGATGCTCGAATGGCACAACGTACATTTGGTGTGTCCTCTGACCGACATTGCTGATTTGACCTGCGGATTAAGTGCGGACATCGTCGCGGCTGATTTGGCTGCCGGGACGATGTCACCCTATCTGGGCATTATTGCGATTGATTTTTTTCAGGCTCTGCCAGGTAAACGCGATGAGTTGATTAACAAATTTCGAACACAGGTTGTGCCTGCCTATGAAAGCGAAGCGATTCAACTACGAGGATATTTTGTCGCCGAGATGGGCGAGAATACGTTTTCACGACTACCAGTTATCCAAAATGAAGATGAATTTGTGGTCATCACAGCTTATGAGAATGAAGAGGTTTGTTGGGAAAAACGCAAAAAGGTAGCATTACATATCAATGAAGCAACCGAGGCGTTACTTTGCATAACTCCCGATGCGTTATTATTAAGCCCCACGCTACGCTCTCCACTTCGTTATCTGCACAAATGAGATTACGTGCAACGACTGCCCACTGCACTTTTGGCTGAGATGCAAGGACAACTCAAATCAGGGCAATCCAGTGTTTTTAATTGGTTGGGGTGCGAATAGTTTCCAATAGCTTGCTAACTTCATAGGATCTGTCTAAGATGCGTGTTTGGGCTGGCTCCGGCACTGGATCAAACCGCGATCTATCAGCGCTAGTGATATGCTCGTAAACTTCGCCCGCGAAAAACACCAAAAAAATCTTGGTGAGTAAGAAAGGGGCGTATTGGTCTATCAAAGACAGGAACCCACGCTCAAGACCATAACTGAGGACACTTCGTTTGAGATCTGTAATATTGACCCTGTTTCGCAGTTTTACCCCGCTAAAGTACCCTAATTTTCGCATTTATATTGGTGGTCAGGCTATCTCGCTGATCGGAACATGGTTGCAAGCCACCGCGCAAGCTTGGTTGGTCTGGCAGTTGACAGGTTCGGAAGCAGCATTAGGCGTTGTCACCATGTTGAATTTTCTCCCGCTGCTGTTTTTAGGTCCTTGGGCAGGGGTCTGGGCGGATCGGCTGGATCGGCGCAAATTGTTGATTGGCACCCAACTTGGGGCAATGTCGCTGGCGTTCATTTTGGCTATTCTGGTACAAACCAATACCGTCCAGTTGTGGCATGTTTTTGTGCTGAGTACCCTGCTTGGCGTGATCAATGCGCTCGACCTGCCTGCACAACAGGCTTTTCTAGGCGATCTGGCAGGGATGGGTGAAGTACGCAAGGCCGTGAATCTTAATGCAATGCTGTTGCAAGTTAGCCGTTCGTTGGGGCCAGTCTTTGCTGGATTCCTCATCGCCAAACTCGGTAACGCACCCGCGTTCTGGATAAACGGGCTAAGTTTTCTCGCAGTAGTTCTCAGTTTGTTAGCCTTGCGCTCAAATCAGGTACGGAAGGCTTCGTCGGACGCGAAACCACTCGCCCAGATCGCGGATGCTTTACGCTTCTTGCGGACTCAGCCGCGCCTGATTGATATGTTCTTTTTTACGACCCTGATGACCTTCTTCTTCTGGTCAGTCATTCTTAACCTACTGCCTCCCATTGCGGACAAAATTTTGCATGGCAACGCGGAAACCTTAGGAACGCTGCAAGCCGCCTCTGGTACAGGAGCGCTGTTCGGTGTACTGCTTGTCGTGCCACTGGCTCAAGCAGCACAACGCAGCGGACTCATTCTAGGTGGCATGGCGTTGTGGGCAGGACTGTGGCTGTTCGTCTTTTCGCTATCGCAAACCCTAGCATTCTCATTCCTGACACTGTTTTTGGCAAGTGTCTCCGTCCCTGTGATCTTCACGATGGTGCTGGGAATGGTACAGGTGATGGCTCCGGCGGATATGCGAGCACGCCTGCTGAGTCTGTTTGTCATGCTCAGTTTTGGTTTGCAGCCAATCGCCGCGATTGGGGTTGGGGCTTTGGCGGAATACTTCGGCGTACAGCCTGTGATTCAGTTCAACGCAACGATGATTATCATCGGTACCATCGCGATCTTGGCGGTACGGGCTGACCTGCGGCGCTGGATAGTTAGCTTCGCTCCGGCAGCTATGCCTGTGATAATCGAAGCTGGCAGCACGAACTAGCATAATGAGCTTTTAATGACTTACGTGGGTAGGTCTATCAGTGGGCTTCTAATGAAAAGCTGTGAACTCCTGACGCTGTTTCAACTGGTCGCTGGCTGAAACAGGTCGGGGGCGACGGTACGAATAGTCTCCAACAGCTTGGTGACTTCATATGGCTTGTGCAAGATGAGCGTTTGGGCTGGCCCCGGAAGTAGATTGACCCGTGATCCATCGGCGCTGGTGATAATCACGATCATATCGGCAGACCACGGCTGTGCGGCGATCTGCTGGTAGACTTCGTAACCACTCAGGCACGGCATGGTCATATCAAGCAGCATAATGCGTGGCAGCTTGCCCCCCTGATTGAGTATATCCTCGAAATAGGCAATCGCCTCACAGCCATTGCTGACCGCTGCCGAAGCAATCCCTTCAAAGCGAAAGACTTCGCCCGCAAAAAAGCGCAGTCTTCGCTCATCCTCTACGATCAATATATCGGCTTGGTCGTTCATTTATGATTCCTAGCAATTATGAATGGTTTCCCTAATCTTTATTATAGATCAATTGTTACTTCATTCACGTTTGTAGGCAGTCATAAAGTTGTAACGGTTAACGCTGCGATTTGAAGGTGTGAAAACGTTCGACGGCGGCTTGCAAAGTTTCGTCTTTTTTGCACACGGCAAAGCGTGCCAAGTGCTGCACGGTCTGGGCGGTAGACTCGCGGTAAAAGGCACTGGGTGGGATACACGCCACGCCCACTTCAGAGATCAGCCATTCGGCAAACTGGACATCGTTCGTGATGTGGGCGGGCGCGACCTCGCGCCAATCCGCCATAATGAAGTAGCCACCCTGCTGATTAAGCGCCTTAAAGCCCGCCTCGCGCAATGCCCCTAGTAAGTAATCGCGTTTGCCCTGATAGGTAGCTTGCAATTCTTCATAGTAGGTTGAGGGCAAACTCAACGCAGTGCTAGCCGCCGCTTGAAGTGGCGACGCAACCGCAAAGGTGATGAACTGATGAGCGCGATTTAACCCCGCAACCAGTTCACGATTGCCAATAGCCCAACCGATCTTCCAGCCCGTGACGCTAAAGGTTTTGCCCAAACTACTGATCGTTAGGGTGCGATCCTCCATACCGGGCAAACAGGCTAAATGCGTATGGATTGCGCCATCGTACAAGATGTGTTCGTACACTTCATCAGTAATTGCGATCACGTCATGGCGTTGGCACAGCTCCGCAATAAGGCTGAGTTCGGCGTGTGAGTAAACTTTGCCTGTTGGGTTGTGCGGCGTATTGATGATAATCGCACGGGTACGTGGCGTAAACGCCGCCGCAAGTTCATCGGGGTCGAAGTCCCATGTTGGCGGGCGCAGTGACACATAACGGGGCGTAACCCCGGCCATCTGCATATTCGGCACGTAGCTATCGTAGACTGGCTCGAATACAATGATCTCGTCGCCGGGATCACTCAACCCCAAGATCGCGGCGAACATGGCCTCGGTAGCCCCAGATGTGATCACCACTTCCTCAACGGGATCGACCTTTTGCCCGTAAAAACGTTCGACATGCAGCGCTACTGCCTCTTTGACTTTGGGCAGACCCAACCCCGGCGCATACTGATTCATCTGACTGTTGATTGCGGCGACGGCAGCGGCTAAGACTTCCGGTGAGCCATCGAAGTCGGGAGCGCCCTGTCCCAGATTGACCGCGCCACGTTCCCGCGCCAACATATTGATCTGCGTAAAGATAGTCGTTCCGAAGCCTGCGACCCGCTGTGCCATACGCGGCATAATTTTCCTGTCCCGTTAAAGTCCCAATATTCCTATAGCATAGCGCTTCAAGCCGATTTTGGCAGACGGCTATATGAACAAGTCTGAATAATTTCGTTAGAGCAACCCCATTATCCTCAGCTTCAGACTAGAGTAAGATCGCTAGCATCTGATTTTCTGCTAACGGTTCGCAAGGGGAATCACGCCATGCCAGTTATTCGCGTCGAAAACCTGACTAAAACATACGGGCAAGCCCCTAACGAACTGATCGCGCTCAAAAATGTCAATCTGACTTTTGAGCAAGGCGAGTTTGTCGCTATCATGGGGCCAAGCGGATCGGGCAAGAGTACCCTGCTGCACATGATCGGCGGGCTGGATAAGCCGACTTCGGGCGTGGTCAGTCTGGACGAAACGCTACTGAGCGATATGAATGACAAGGCGCTGTCACGGTTGCGTCGTCAGAAGATCGGCTTTGTGTTTCAGTTTTTCAATCTGCTGCCCGCGCTGACCGCCCGTGAAAATGTCGCTTTGCCGCTGATTCTGGATGGGGTTCCACGCTCGACAGCCCTAACACGCGCTGATAAGATGCTGGCTGATGTTGGCCTCGCCGATCGGAAAACACATCGCCCTGCCGAACTTTCCGGCGGACAGCAGCAGCGGGTGAGTATCGCACGGGCGCTTGCCATTGAGCCAATGCTGATCCTCGGTGACGAACCGACAGGCGCACTCGATACGCAATCCGGCAACGATGTACTTACAATTCTGCGCGAGATTGTTACCACAGGACAGAGAACGGTCATCCTCGCGACCCATGAGTCACGAGTCACCGATTACGCGGATCGGCTCATTCGCATCAAGGATGGCGCGATCATCGACGATACCCGGCTGACTGCGAAGCCCAACTCAGACATAATTCAGCCAAAGGTAGCCACGATTGCCACCAACTAACGCAAGCTCACAGAACGTCACGCTGTTCAATGCCGCCTATCTAGCGCTCTACTATCTGCGCCAGCATAGGCTGCGAACACTGCTGACCACATTGGCAATCGTGTTTGGCGTGACCGTTGTATTCGGCGCGAACGTGGGTGTGCCGAGTGTCGAGGCCGCGCTTAAGCGCATTGTCGGTGGGCCGGGATCTGCCGATCTCCGCATCCAAGCGGTAACGGGTGAAGCCTTTGCGCCGGAATCTATATTGGCACAGGTTGCCAAAGTAGACGGCGTAAAAGCCGCAACGGGCGTACTGCGGCGCAAATTTACGCTGCCCAGCCTCGGCAAAAACGCGCCTGAGATCGAGATGGTCGGGATTGATCCGATAGCGGCGCTCACCGTCAGCAATTATCCAGTGAGCGCAGGCCAATTCCTGCAACCCGGTGAACATGGCAACACCGTGATCCCCGCTAGCATTGCCGAACTGGCTAGTATTAAAGTCGGCGCGACTCTGCCGCTACTCACGACTGGCGGCTTCAAGATTTATACCGTCATCGGATTGCTCGCAGATCGCGGTATCACCACGACTCCACAGCTTATCGTGACACTTGAAGATGCACAGGCCGCGTTCAGCTTGCCCGGAAAGATCAACGCGATTGACATAGCGCTCCAACCCGGTGCGGATCGTCAGGCCGTTTTGTCGAAGATCGTACAGGCGTTAGGCAAAGGTTTTCAGGCTAGCGATGAAGCAAGCAGTGGTGCAGACATCAGTTTTGCATATATCACCTTTAATCTGTTCGGCGCAATGGCACTCTTTATAGGCGGCTTCCTGATCTTTAACACATTCCGAACGGTAGTCGTCGAACGCCAGCACGAGATCGCGACCTTGCGGGCGATTGGTGCGGAGCGTGAACAAATTCTGGTCATGGTGCTGATCGAAAGCCTCATTCAAGGGATGCTCGGTACGTTCTTGGGTTTGCTTGGCGGCCTGATCCTTGCTAGCCAGATCGAGAATATTGCGACAGCGCTGCTAGTCACGACTCCTGTAACTCAAACCGAACCGATCTCGCTGGTCATCACGCCCAATGCGGTACTTGGGTCGTTGGCACTTGGGATCATAACTACGCTCATTGCCGGATATTTGCCTGCTCGAAGCGCATCGCGGGTGCTGCCATTAGCGGCAGTTCGCCCGGTAAGTAACGACACCGTTCAACGCACGAGTCGCCTGAGTCTAATTGCAGGAGTCGTGAGTCTCCTTGTAGCGATAATTCTGCTGCTCAACGGCGAGTCTAGTGCAGGTATCGGGGCGTTGATCTTTTTGTTGGGCATGGTACTGCTTACGCCAACCTTAATCCTACCCGCAACCCGACTGTTGAGTCCGCTGCTTAACTTGATCTTTGCCCGCGAAAGCGACATCGCCCGCGGCAATATCATCAGCCAACCGGGACGCACCGCGATCACGGTCAATACACTAATGATCGGTGTGGCGGTCTTGGTGGCAACCAGCGCGATGGTGGTTTCAATGAATGGCGCACTGACCAATATCCTGAATGCAGCGCTTGCCAACGATTCGAGCGATTATTTACTGCTGCCCATTTCGGCACAGGATACCGATCCGCACGTTGGCAGTACATTCGGCGTTGATTCGAGTTTGGTGACACGCTTGCGCGATCTGCCACAAATAGACTCGGTAGTCAGTATTCGCAACGCTGATGCTCAGATCGATGAGGCGACGATTCCGCTGGCAGCGATTGACCCGGCGACTTTCACCAAGATTCGGAAATTGCCGATCATGGAGCCAGATCCCACTGCCGCTTATAGCGCATTAGGGACAGGCCATACGGCGTTTATCAATAGCTACACAGCGAAGACGTTCAATTTGAGTCTCGGCAAAGCCATGACGTTGCAAACACCGCAGGGAGCGCAGCAGTACCGCATCGTGGCAATTTTGCAGGATCTAGGTACGGCGGCTGGCCCCTATGCAGTGATCTCACAGGCCACGCTTGCTACCGATTTTGGCAAAACCGAAGACTCGTTAGTAGAGCTAAAGTTGCGATCCGGCAATGATCCAACGGCGGCGCGTGCTGCCATTGAAACAATTGCCGCCGATTACCCACAGTTCAAGCTGGTTGCTACCGCCGATTTCACCAAAACAGGCATTGCTGGAGCCAGAGATATTACGGCGATTTTCTATGCACTGGCGGCGATTGTGTTGTTCCCCTCGACATTGGGCTTGATTAACACACTGACGATCAGCGTATTAGAGCGCAAGCGCGAGATTGGCGTGCTTCGTGCGCTGGGGACTGATCGGGACATGGTGCGGCGGATCGTCATGGCGGAGGCGCTACTGTTGGGGTTGATCGGTGCGTTGGTCGGTGTGGTTGCCGGGGTGGCTATCAGTTCCAGCTTCGTGAGCATCTTCAGCGCAGCAGCGGCAGGTGGCATCGACTATATCTTCCCCACAGAAGGCGTCATCGCAGGGATTGTCGTGGGCGTGCTGTTGGCGCTCCTTGCGAGTCTGCTACCCGCTCGCAACGCCGCCCGTCTGGATATTGTCCAAGCGCTAAACTACGAGTAACCCTGTTCATAGCGAACGACTGTTTTTTTCCTTGCTATCGTGAGAGTTTTGTTATTCCTCACCTTAAAAATTGCTCATATATTCAATAATAAACCATAAGCAAACCAATTTCACACTTTCAAGTTTTTTCAATGAAAGAGGTTCATATGCCACAAACTCAGACCACTAAGTATGTTGCTCAGCCATGCGTGGCCTCATCCCCTGAAGCCGAAGTCATGGGTACGGGTTTGCTCGGACTAATCAAGAATCTTCGCGCCGACGATGTTCTCCCGTACCTACAAAGATATGGGTTGGACTCTATTGATGCGGATCATTGGTATCCCCATCAGTTGAGCCTCGATTTTCAGAGAGCAATTGAGGAATCTCACATTAACTCGACCGATAATCTGGTCGCGATAGGTATGGCAGTTATGGAAAAAGCTCCATTTCCGCCATAGGTCAAAACCATCGAACAGGCGCTCAACGCGATGGGTAAGGCATATCCTATGGCACACCGTAACATTCCATCAGGAGAAAACTTCACTATCGTTGAGTTTCGACTCAACTTTATGCTAGTCATGGCGAACACTCCCTACCCGGCTGATACCACTTATGGTTATCTATGGGCGATTGCAAAATGCTTCCGACCCCTAAATACCACTTTTAGCGTAACTAGAGTCGAGAATCTAGTCGCCGACGAATATCCCGGCAACGCCTATGAGATTCGTTGGGGCTAACGATTTTCAAAACTTACTGGGAAAAAACCACTGGAAGACATTGCGAAAGTCGACTATGCCTGAACATGATCAGGCGCTAATGGACTCTTGTTATTCCACTGAAAGCAAATCGAATCGCCATGTTGCTCGGCTGTCGTGAGAGATTTGTTATTCGTCGCTTGGCAATACGATACTATCATTAAGACAATAAAGACCGTTTTCAAACCTTCAACGGTATATCAACATAAAGGGGTTCATAATCAACTGCTCCTGACCGCGACACTGGGCGCGTTGAATTTCTGTATCTGCGTTGTTCATGCGAAAGAGGGGCAGCCACCTGATCGCAGGGCTTGCCCCTCTGAATATTGGCTAGGCGTAAACTACGTATAGCCCTCCTAAAAGCTCAGTTCCTCGTCGCGACACCTGTAAGTAAAGGCGTAAATCCATCTGTCGTGAGTTCTATTTATTGTAAGGCTTTTGTGATTTCCTCGTCAAAATACGATGCTAAACTATGCGTTGTGAAAATTTAAACCGCTATCAACACTTTAATGGTGCCTCAATACAAAGGAGTTCGCGTGCCAAATGTCCCGGTCAACAAACATGTTGCTCAGAAGTTCATTGCCTCAACGCCCGATGCCGAAGTATTTGGTGGAGCTTTGCTCGGAGTTATCGAGAATATTCGCGCAGACGAGATTCGCCCATACCTGCAAAAATATAATCTAGAATCTCTTGATGCAAACCGCTGGTATCCTGAGCAGTTGATCCTCGATTTTCAGAGAGCGATAGTAGAATCCAGAGTTAACTCGACAGATAACCTCGTCGCGATGGGGATGAAAGGGATTGATTCGGCAAAGTTGCCCCCAGAGGTAAAAACTATCGAACAAGCCCTCAATGCCCTGAGTACCATGTTTCATACAATACACCGCAACATACCACCAGAAGAAACCCTGACTGTCGTTGAATCCAAACCGAACTTCATCCTGCTAGTCGAGAATACGGCTTTGGCGGACGACATCCTATACGGTTATCTATGGGGTATCGTCAAGCGCTATCGGCCTGCCAATGCTTCGTTCAGCGTAACCAGAGTCGAGAACCCAGTTGCCGATGACTACCCCGGCACTGCCTACGAGATTGTTTGGGGTTAACCGTTTCCTAGTCTCCTGCTAAAAAGTCAACTACGCTTGAATGTCCCAATGGGCTAGTTGACTTGTATCTACTGATGCCCATTCAAGTCTAAACTGTCACAATCTAATACACACTGATTGTCTAATTCAACCAAACATCACTATGGAGAATTACAGATGCCTCGCTGGCAAGTTTTCTACCCCGATCACGAGTTCCCCGGTCAGATTTTACTCGACTTAGAAAAAGCCGTTGGCAGCGATAAAATATTGCCGTATTTCGAAAAACACGGCGTAACGAAAATCGACCCAAAAGCATCGTATCCGCTGCAAACTCTGCTGGACATTTACAACGATATGGATAGCACTAGATCTGGCACCATGTTCGATTTCGTAAGTATTGGACTTAAAGAAGCTGAACAAGCTATCATCTGACCCCGATGTGCCGTATCGGGACGTTGCTGACGATGTGGCTATCATTCACATCAAGTGGGACTAAGCTCGGTTTTGGTCATTTGCAGCATTCAAGCCCATGCAAGTTTGTGATGAAATTCAGGCTTGTGGCTCACTTTGCGCCAATTCAATGGTGATCCCACGCTGCTCATGCGAGAGATGGACAGCGTCCAGCACCGTTTGAACGTGCAGGCCATCAGCAAAGGTTGCCCCCGTTGCGATAGCAGCGTTATCCCCATCCAGAAAAGCTCGTAGCGCATGTCCCAAATAGACGCTGGCGTGCGAGTAAGCACCGTTCAATCCGGCAGGCAACGTGTAGGTGTGTGGCGGAGTAATGTCGGCAAAAGGTTGACCTGCCGCGGCATGATACAAGTGTCCATCCGACCAACGCAGCGTGCCTTGCGTACCATAGAATGTAATGCTGTCGGGTTCGTTGGTCTGGGTAGTGGCGTTGCCTTCCAGACTGGCAAACGTCTTATTGGTAAAACGCAGTCGCAAACTGTACGCATCGTCGCTGGTCACGGCTTGCAACGCTTCGCCATTGGGGCGCTTGGTGATAAACGTGTTGAGTGCCGCACTAACGCTTATAACTTCGGCGTTGAGCAGATAACGCAAGAGGTCCACCTGATGCGATCCTGCCGCACCCAACAACCCGCCGCCGCTCGCCGCATCACTCCACCAATTCCAAACCCGATTGGGATCAGATCGTCGGCTATCGATCAGCCGACTGACAACATACCGAATATCGCCAATTGCGCCATCGGTAAGCATCTGGCGAGCCAACGTTAGGGCAGGCAAAAAGCGTAGTTCGTGATCGATTAACGCCGCTTGCTCTGCATGAGCCTGTGCCGCCGTGAGCATTGCCTGTGCTTGCGTTATATTAAAAGCGGCAGGCTTTTCGCACAGAACGTGTTTGCCCGCTTGCAAAGCCGCAATTGCCATTTCACTGTGCAAGGCTGGCGGTGTAGTGATGCTGACGAGCTTGATGTCATCGCGGGTCAAAATACTGTGCCAATCGCTCAAGGCATCTGGCACACCCACATTCCGTGCAATTTGTTCAGTTTTAGCTTGATCCGTTCCGACCAACGCAGTAACTTTTAGCCCAGCACTTTGAAAAGTCGGAACCTGCACCCGTGCGCCCCAGCCTGTCCCAATAATCGCTACCGTCATCGCCTTATCCCTTCTGTAGGTAAACTAGCCAACATAATATCTGCATACCGCATCGACACGCGAACCGTAGCTTTCGCCAAACAGATTCAGATGCACTAGTAAATGATAAAGCTGATACAGCGGACGGCGGACTTCGTAGCCTGCTTCGAGTGGATAGGCTTCGCGGTAGGCGCTGTAGAAGCCAGCCGGAAAGCCGCCAAACAGTTCGGTAAAGGCCAGTTCCATTTCGTGATCGCCGTAGTACACCGCCGGATCAAAAATCACGGGTCGGTCGTCCTCCGCGACCAAGAAATTGCCGCCCCAGAGATCACCATGCAGCAAGGCTGGCACGCTCGGTACGCCGCCAATAATCTTATCAAGATGCATCACTAACTGATCGAGCATCGCCGCCCGTTTCGCCGGGAGCCGTCCTAATTGCTGCGCTCTAGCGATCTGCGGAACAAGTCGCTGATCGCGGTAGAAATCAAGCCAGTGGGCGGATTGCGCGACGGGATGCGACCACTCGCCAACGTAATCGTCGAGGTTCAGCCCATAGAGATCGTTGGTGTGGCGATGAAGCTGTGCTAATGCAGCACCGAATTTGGCAGCGAAAACGGGTGTCGGCGGCGCTTCCTCGATCCACTCTAGCACCAGATATGCGGGTCTATCGGCGTTGGGTTCGCCAACACTAATCACTTCCGGGACACGGATCGCGCCTGCCTCGTGCAGAATATGTAAACTGTGCGCTTCGGCGGCGAAAAAATAGGGCGGCGCATCCATTTTCCACTTGATGAAGTAGAGCGATGAACCGATTCCAACACGCACGGCCTGATTGATCGAGCCGCCGCTGACCTCTCGAATGCTGTCGGGCTTCGCCTTGAACACCTCATCGGTAATCGCGGCGGTAGTGGTAAGTGTCGTGTGTACCATCATAGAGTATGTTGAGCGAACGCTTCGATCTCGTCGATCTCTGGCTGGCTCAGGCGAAACTCCATCGCGCCGATAATACCGTCGATCTGGTGGGCGTTGCGTACGCCCACAATCGCGGCAGTGACGGCGGGCAACCGGAGTGTCCACGCGATAGCGACTTCCCCGGCGGTTCGCCCATGCCGCTGCCCGATCTCTTTGAGCAGTTCAGCAAAGGCGAGATATAGCGCAAGTTTCGGTTCCTTGAATCGAGGGTTGTTTTTCCGCCAATCGTCTGCCGGGAGATTAGCGATCCGTTCGGCGGTCATGGTACCTGTCAGCAAGCCTGACTCCATCGGTGAATAGCCGATCACACCGATGTTTTGTTCTTCACAATAGGGCAGTGTCTCAGCTTCAACTTCGCGACGGATCATTGAGTAAGGCGGTTGCAGCGACGTGATCGGCGCGATCTTCTGGGCACGGCGTAACTGATCAGCATTGAAGTTGGAGACACCGATATGGCGTACTTTGCCTTCTTCTTTCAACTGCGCCATCGTCGTCCAGCCCTCTTCGATGTCCGAATCGGGTTGAGGCCAGTGGATCTGGTACAGATCGATCACGTCCACCTTGAGCCGCCGCAGACTGATCTCCACTTCCCGCCGGATCGACTCGGCTTTGAGGCTGTGGCCCACATTACCTTGTTCGTCCCAGACTCGTTCGCATTTGGTGAATACATAGGGGCGATTGGTCACGCCCTCCAACGCCTGCGCCACAATTTCTTCGGAGTGTCCTAGTCCGTAGACCGCCGCTGTGTCGATCCAGTTGATACCGCAATCTAAGGCCGCACGGATAGCCGCGATGGACTCTTTATCGTCCTGTGACCCCCACCCGAAGACCCAACCGCCGCCACCAACAGCCCACGCCCCAAAACCAATCGGCGTAATGTGCATGTCCGAATTGCCAAGTTGTTTAGTTTGCATCTTTTTTCCTCAAATAATTAACGGGCGACCCATGATGAAGGCCCAAGAAAAGATAAAGAGATGTATGAGGACGGCTGCGTGGTCTGAGGAGTCAGACCGAAGCCCGACGTCTCAGACCATAACATATTTACCGGCGGCGCGGCAAGTTGTTGAGGGCATATTGAGGATTTGAAACTTCGGAATCTATCTTCGCTCCGTCTGCATAAAATTTCTGTTGGTATCCTTGGCAAACCGCACAAGAGTTGCGCTCGCGAACATGAGTTCTGCCTTGTAAAAGTTGCATCTCGCCAGCGTTTCAGCGATAACCTTAAGTACTCAACGCAATTGGGAAGACGTGAACGCTTGAGTGTTTGCCTTATCCTGCTTCCCAGATTTTGGAAGGATTCTTCCAAAGGAGTTCGATTCATGAGACGTTTGTTTATCTTTACGGTCGTGGGAGTAATGCTATTTGGTGCGATAGGAGCAAGCATCAGTCAAGCACAAACCGCCTCGCAGAAACCCATCACACTTTGGACTAAGTACAACGATCAAAACCCCGATCCAAAGGCTCCCGCTACCGATAAGTGGATTGTCGCCGCGCTCAAAGACTACAAAACCACCACAGGCAACGATGCCAAAAACGTTGTCCAGCCCTTCGACCAGATCAATGCCAAGCTCAATATCGCGGTGCAAGCCAAAGGCGATGTGCCGGATCTGTCCTATGTGGACAGTCAGCAGCTTGGTTTCTTCACTCAAAACGGCACGCTGACCGATCTCACTGAGTATGTGAAAGGTGCGCCTTGGTTCGATGATGTCGATCCGAAGGCGCTGGCGGCTTGCACCGGACTGGATGGCAAGATCTACTGTGTGCCAACTGGCATCCAGAATCACTTCGTCTACTATTGGAAAGCGCTGTATCCGAATGGCTTCCCGGCAACGACGGATGCGTTGTTAGCGGCAGCGAAGGATCTCAAGGCTAAGAATAAATTCGCGCTCACTTTCAAGGGCGCGGAAGCGTCGTCGGTGGAACGGGTCTACTATGGCCTGATTCTGTCCTACGGTGGCACGATTGCCAACGAAAAAGGCGAAGCAACATGGGCCAATGACAAGACTCTCGAAGTCGTGAAGTTTGTCCGGGCGATGTTCGCTGGCGATTATTCGCCGAAGGTATCGCTTGCACCGGGCTTCGATAATGAGGAGCCTTTCAAGAGTGGCGATGCTGCGGCCTTTATTGCTGGCTCGTACTCCTATGTATATCTAACTCCGCTGACTGCACCCGATGGCACAAAATACGAGCAGCAGCCACCCGATAGCGGTTTCGACAAAGACGCGATTGCTGTTGGTGCTGCTGCTAAAGACGGCAAGCTGGATTTTGCGCCGCCGCTGGCTGCACCGGGTGGCAAACCTACCTCGTTGATTCTAGCAACCGCTTACGGTATCCCGGTAGGAGCCAAAAACGTAGATGGCGCGGAAGCCTTCATCGATTACCAGATGCAGACCGCGCAGCAGGTTAGTTATGCAGGCGCAGCAGGCGCATTACCCAGCGCCCTTTCAGCCGCCAAAGATCCAACGTTCAGCTCGCCGTACTGGCAAGCCGTTGCCAAATATGTCAAGGAAGATGGCGTACCCGGCCCGACCCTGAAAGACTATGACAAAGGCTTGAAGCTGTTGAGCGATGCAATGGTCAAACTGGCAACTGATCCCAACCTTGATCCGATGGCTACACTCAAGGCGGCGCAAGACGAATATAATGCCGGACTTCAGTAAGTAACCAAGCCCGCATTTAACTGCATTCGGCGGCGAGATTGTCAAAGACTGAACGATGACAATCTCGCCGCTTCTATATAGCACATACGAAACGATTCAGGAGTCGAGCCTGATGGCTGAAATATCGGAATTATCGATCTCCAAATCGGCAGTTCGATCCGCATCGACAATGCGGCGCAGCGGAGGTAATTATCGCTGGCTGCCCTTCTGGTTACTGCTGCCATCAATGGCAGTACTGCTTGTTGTACAAGTCTTGCCAACGCTGTATTCGTTCTACCTGAGCACGACCAGAGTCCGTGCTGGACAGTTTCAGAACGTGGGGATTAACAACTATCTGCGGTTGCTCCGCTTACCGTCTTTCTGGGATAGCGTGCGTGTTACGGCGATCTATGCAGGGATATATATCGCGATCACTGTGGTGTTAGGAGTAATGGTTGCACTGCTGCTCAACCGTCGGATCAAGTTTACTGGGGTTTACCTGATCGCAATTTTCATTCCTTGGATAATCTCCGATGTTGTAGTCGGCACCATGTGGCGCTGGCTGTTCCAGCAAACCTACGGCCCGATTCAAGTTTGGATTGATCAGAACGCGCCGTTTATTGGACACTCGCTGTACACCACCGCCAGCGGAGCGCTATCTATTGTCATTATCGCGGCGATCTGGCGTGGGCTGGCATTTACCACTTTGATCGCGTTGGGCGCATTACAAACCGTACCGGGTGAGATTATCGAGAGTGCCGCGCTGGATGGGGCCAATCGGGTGCAACGCTTTTTTGGAGTCATCCTGCCGATCATCCGCCCGACAGTCTTGGTCATGGTGTTGCTCACTTCGATTCAGGCGATTAACTCGGTAGGGCTAATCTACTCGATCACTAAAGGCGAACCGGGCGGCGCAACTCGTACTGTGTCGTTCTACCTGTTGCAAACAGGCTGGTCGGAAGGTGACTTCGGCACAGGGTCAGCCATTGCCGTACTTATGTTCGGCGCAAATCTAGTACTCACGCTTGTCTATCTGCGATTGATTGGATCTAAACGAGATTAATGACTATGGTTACATCACGATTTACGCGCCGCTTCGATTTTCTCAGCACCCACGCGATTTTGGCAGTGTTGGCGATCATCGCGATTTTCCCGATCTTCTACACCCTGATGACTTCCTTCAAAGGGCTAGACGAAGTGCGTACCAATCCACCGACCTTCTTCCCGCAGGTCTGGACAACAGAAGGCTATCAGACCGTTTTCAACAGCGATATGGTGCGTTACTACATTCCGAATACGTTCATCAATTCGTTTATCTCATCGATTATCGTGGTAGTGCTAGCCTCACTTGCCAGCTATACCTTTTCGCGCTACAAGTTCCAAGGTAGCCGCACACTAGAATTGTCGATACTCGGCCTGATGATGATCCCCGGCCTGACCAACCTTGTGCCGTTGTATCGCATCGCCAGCGATTTGCAAATCTTGAACACACATCAGTTGATGATCTCGATTTACACGGCAGGCGGCTTGCCGTTTGGTATCTGGATTATTCGCTCGTTTATCGACGCGATCCCGATGGAACTCGAAGAGGCTGCATTGATCGATGGGTGTACGCCTGTGCAAGCGCTGGCGCTGATCGTTGCGCCATTGGCAGCGCCGGGATTGCTCTCGGCGTTCCTGCTGATGTTCGTCGATACATGGAACGAATTTCTAGCGGCGTTGGTGCTGCTTTCCGGTCAGAACCGGACGGCAACCGTCGGCCTATACGATTTCCAATCGTCGTTCGAGATCGCCTATCATGTTTGGACAGCGGCATGTATCATCATTCTGCTGCCTGTGATGGTCATGTTCTTGCTGCTGCGTCGGACATTCTTTCAGGCCATGTTGCAAGGAGCGCTGAAAGGGTAGGGTATCAAAGCGTGCTAGCAATTGCCATTGTGTACTTTGTCATAATGCCTACTATTTTCGTAGCTTGTTTTGCCTGGATTGCAGTTGATATTCAGAGAATTAAACGGCTAGAACAAGGCGGGCATGTGTGTCACGCCGAGATTGTAAAACTTGGAACAAGTGGTCACACGCGCCCTAAGTTTTACTTTATAACGTATCGGTTTGAAGCCAGTGTTGCTGGACAAAAAGCTATTGTCCTCTATACACGCAAACAAAGTATCGGTTGGAAAACCTACAAGCATCTCAAAACCGCTAAAGAAATAATTGTGAAATACGATCTAGGTAATCCAAATTTCTCAAGGCTTTCAGGTCAAGATGCTGACTACAGTGGTCGATTGCTTTTCCTACTTATAGGTTTGCCAATTGCAATCATATGGTTTGGACTATTGTTTCAATTCGTCAAAGCTATCTACAGATAGCGTGGAATACATCAATCTGAAACAGGAGCAGGCTTCAGCGATATTTTTCTTTTCTAATCTATATCAGCGTCAAAAACTGAGCCTTCTCACATGCGGTTAACATCAAGCGGATGTCATCGTAGCTTGCATCGTCCACTGCCACATAGTGATCGATCAGGCCACGATCCAGATAGGCATGCGCCGCAGGATCAGTGTGCATCGTGGCAAACACGGCCTGTATATCGGTTTTGAGGCTGGCAGGAAGATGTCTAGCTGCCGTTAGTGGTTGGATAGTCGAGGGGCCGAGGGCATCAATAACCCGCAGTTGATCCGCCAATTCTGGATGATCGCGCAGTTCGACGGCAAGCACTTGTGAGTCAATCGCCGTCGCGTCGATCTCGCCGCTGCACACCATCCGAATAGCCCGTTGGTGAAAGCCCGCCTGAACCACTTCGCGAAAGTAACCCCGCGTTTCGCCGCGTTGAACCAGCGAATAGCGCGTAACGCCATAACCCGACTGCGACTCAGGTTCGTTGTACGCCCACGTACACCCGCGCAGATCGGCAAAAATTTGGAAAGGACTATCGCGCTGGACGATCACATCGGAGAAGTAGATCGCCTGGTTGTGGTAGCGTTCGCCTTGGAGCACGGGCGCGACAATTGCTTCGATGGAACGTGGTTGGGTACGTGTCCGCAGTACATAGGGCAACCCACAGATAAAGCTCAGATCCGCGTCGTAGACTTCCTCATAGCTCGAACCGACGACTAGCGATGTTTGGTAGCCAATCTGCTTGCCCATGTAGTCAATTGCGAACTGATAGACGGGCAGCGTATTTGGAGCCAGAAACGTGACGACGCGCAGTGTTTTGTCGATCATCGCAATACTCTGCTGACAAGCTAAGACAATCCCAAGTGTAGATGGGCCTTCATCACATGCAAAACAAAACACCGTGAGGGTTGATCTCACGGTGTTTCACAATATTGTATCGCAGTCGGGGTACCCGGATTTGAACCGGGGGCCTCTTCGTTCCGAACGAAGCGCGCTAGCCAAGCTGCGCTATACCCCGAAGTTGTTGACCAGTATACAGAATTTCGGCGGAAAATCAAGGGCAAATCGCGTATGTTAAGCGCTATTGACTGATCAAGCCGACCAAGCAAAACGGGCTAACCCGCTATCGGGTAGCCCGTTTACGCACCAGATTCAGCAAAAAATTAACCTTGGCGCTGCTTGTGTTTGGGGTTGGTCGGGCAAATCACGTACAAGTAACCCCGTCGCCGTACAAAGCGACATTTATCACACATCTTGCGTACAGACGCACGTACTTTCATGATTGATCCTCCGTTAATACCTCACACTATTATAGCGAGTTTTGGGCATTTAGCTATGGTGAAGTTTGATATTGGAACGCAAAGTTGAGAGATTTCTGAGATCGCGCAGACGACATACTTAGATGATCATTAGTGCTGTACTACCCGTTGAGTGATCGCGCTCGTACAGGTAACTATTGTGCAGACTTAACCGTAAGCATCCCCGCGCCTAAAGGCAGGGGCTTTGACTAGCCCAATGCTTACCAGCCTCAGCTCCGGTGAGGGGCTACGTTATGGGCGAATGTATAGGCACTTCGGAATGCTGCTCCAGTTCCGAACCCTGCGGGACCCGCTTAACCACGACGATGGGAGAAAGCCAGTGGCGTGTCCATCAAACCGCTCGATAACGTTGGCGAGGAGACCCTTACCCGCGTAAGCGGAGACCCAGAAAGGTAACTTCTGAATGCAGTATGTCTTTGTACTCGATAAGGATAAACAGCCCTTGATGCCGTGCCAGCCAGCACGGGCACGGGAGTTGTTGAAGGCGGGCAAGGCGGCGGTCTATCGACGCTATCCCTTCACAATTATCCTGACAGAACGGGCCGGTGGCGACACACAGCCCATCGAAGTCAAGCTCGACCCCGGCAGCCAGACGACAGGCGTGGCGGTGGTGGTGGTGGGACAACGTGGCAAGCGGGTGGTGTGGGCTAGCGAGATCACGCATCGTGGCGCGGTAGTCAAGGGACATCTGGACACACGCCGTTCGCAGCGACGGTCACGACGCGCTCGGCACACCCGTTATCGGGCAGCGCGGTTCGACAATCGGAAACGCGGCAAGGGTTGGCTACCGCCATCGCTGGTGAGTCGCGTGCAAAACGACGTAACGTGGGTACATCGCTTGAGCCATTTATGTCCAGTGAGCAGTATAAGTCTGGAACTGGTCAAGTTTGACACCCAACTCATGCAAAATCCTGAAATCAGCGGTGTAGAGTACCAGCAAGGGACATGGGCAGGCTACGAAGTGCGCGAGTATCTACTGGACAAATGGAGGCGGCGGTGCGCCTACTGCGGCAAGACAGATACACCGCTGGAAGTCGAACACATCCTCCCCAAAGCACGCGGCGGAACCAATCGCGTGAGCAATCTGACATTGGCTTGTCACGATTGTAATCAGCGCAAGGGGACACAAACGGCGGCTGAGTTTGGGCATCCGCAGGTACAGGCACACGCCAAACTTCCGCTCAAGGACGCAGCGGCAGTCAACACCACCCGCTGGGCGCTGCATGGTCAGTTGTGCGAAACTGGCTTGCCTGTCGAAGTCGGCACGGGTGGACGGACAAAATTTAACCGTATCACGCAGGGTTACGCCAAAGCCCATTGGATCGATGCCGCCTGTGTGGGACTCAGTGGTGCAGCGGTGTACATTGCGCCAACGCATTTCCCATTACTCATCAAAGCCACTGGACGCGGTTCCCGGCAGATGTGTCGGGTCGATCAGTTCGGTTTCCCGCGGACCGCCGCCAAAGCTGCCCGTCGCGTTCATGGTTTCCAAACGGGCGACCTCGTGCGGGCTGTCGTCCCGTCCGGTAAAAAGGTGGGGACGCATCAGGGGCGTGTCGCCGTGCGGACTTCGGGAAGTTTCAACATCACGACCCGCCTTGGCACTGTACAAGGCATCAGTCATCGTCATTGCGCCCTCGTCCAGCGCGTCGATGGTTATACCTATTCAACTTGTCAGAAAGGAGTACGGCGCATTCCTCCCCAGATCTAAAGATCCGGGTTTCCTGCGCTAATTTTGATGACTTTGGTAAGGTTGACACAGCAACGCCATTGCTTATACTGTGAATTGTCCTTGATGGTTCAAGCACAATCTGCAACATGATTATCTGTTTGGACGCATCTTTACGATCTTTGTGTTTGGAAAGGGCGGCATTTGGTGGAAACACAGACTAGCACATTACAACAACAGCAACCTACGGCGGTCAGAAGTTTGCTGAAGCAACCAGAAAGCCTTGAAGAACTGGGCGTTTCTTCTAGCCTCGTCAACGACCTGATGTTGCGGCTTCTGTTCAACGAAGGCGATGTCAGCCTCAAGCGGTTTACTGATGTCATGAAGATCAGCTCAACCTTGTTGGACGCAATCTTGCTGCGGATGCAGCAGGAACATTTTGTCGAGATTGCGAAAGCGGGAACCATTGGGCGGACGAGTTATCTTTATAACTTGACCGACGCAGGACTAGCTCGCGCCCGCGACGCACTAGATCGCAGCCAGTATGTCGGGCCTGTTCCTGTACCCGTTGATGTCTATACAAAGGCGATTTTGCTTCAAACGCAGAGCCGTGAACGGATTTCTGCTGAATCCGTTCAGCAGTCAATCCAACATCTGATTCTACCCGAAGGCTTTCATCGCCGCATTGGGCCAGCCGTCAATGCTGCATCTTCTCTATTTCTGTATGGCCCTCCCGGAAACGGCAAAACGACTGTCGCGCAGGCCATCGCCGGCCTGATTGCTGGCTCAGACCCGATCTGGCTGCCCTATGCCTTGACGCTTGGCGGGCAGGTGATTAGCATCTATGATCCCTTGGTTCATAAGTTGATCCCGATGAGCAAACCTGAAACCAGTCTGTTGGGCGATCATGATAATCGGTGGGGATTATTCCAGCGCCCGACGGTCATGGTCGGTGGTGAATTGACGATGGAAGCGCTTGACCTGCGCTATGATCCTGTCGCCAAGTTCTATGAAGGGCCATTGCAGCTCAAAGCCAACGGCGGCATGTTCCTCATCGATGACTTTGGGCGGCAGCAAGTTCGTCCCACCGATCTACTCAACCGCTGGATTGTGCCACTGGAATCAGCCTATGATTTTTTGCGGTTGCGAACCGGGCAAACGATGCAGATGCCTTTCCGCCAACTCATTGTGTTCAGCACTAATCTCGACCCCAATGAACTGGTTGACGCGGCGTTCTTGCGACGCATTCAGATGAAGGTTCAGGTCGAAAGCCCTGATGAGCGCATGTTCTTCCAGATCTTCGCGACCATGTGCCAGCGGATGCAGATCCCGCTGGACAAAGATTCCTTCTTGCATCTGATGCAGGAATGGTATCGCAAACCGAAGCGTGTTCTACAGGCCGTTCACCCCCGTGACATCCTCAAGATTGCCGTGTCACTGTGCGATTACGAAAACAAGCCTATTCAACTTTCGCCCGAACTGATTGACGAAGCCTGTCGCGCCTATTTCGTTTAGCGTGTCGATACCCTCACTTCGCTTCCATGAACAAAGCTAATAAGCCTTTCCTCGCCGCTTCTTTACAACAGTAGAGAAGCGGCGAGGAATTTAGGTTTCGGCAAATCAACCCGCCTAACCTTATGCTCAATCGTCTTCTACTGAGTTGGGACGAATTATCCTGCGCCCCAACGCTTTAGCCTTCGATTCCCATCGTAAAAAATACAAAATTGACTCAAAAATAATTTGAGCGGATTTACAGCTTGTGCAAAAGCACAAGCGGGTGTACGATTTATACATATGATTAATCTGATCAATCAAATTATTGTGATCAGATTAAATAGTTGGAGAAGTGATTGGCTGTTATGCCCATTAAGCCGCTCGACTCAGACTTTATGAATTACATCGTAGACAATCACCTGCAACCCGGCGATCAACTCCCCGCGCTCACTGAACTCAGTCAGAAATTGGACATCAACGTTGGCAAATTGCGCGAACAGCTTGAAGTCGCTCGCAGTCTTGGATTTGTCGAAGTGCGAACCCGCATGGGCATTCGCGTCAAGGATTATGATTTTCTGCCCGCTGTCCGCTTGAGTCTCCTGTACGCACTGGGAATGGATAAATCGCAGTTTCAGGCCTTTACCGAACTGCGAAACCATATCGAAGTGGCCTTCTGGGATGAAGCAGTAGAACAGCTTACCCACGACGATAAGATTCATCTGCGTCGTTTGGTGGTCGGCGCTTTAGCCAAACTCCACCGGGATACCCCAATTGAGATCCCGCACGCCGAACATCGGCAATTTCATCTGAGCATTTTCAAACACCTCGACAACCCCTTTGTCATCGCCCTATTACAAGCCTACTGGGATGCGTATGAGGCCGTTGAGTTGAATACTTATGCTGATTTAACCTATTGGCAGGAGGCATGGAACTATCACGAACAAATTCTAAATTATATCAGTGAAGGTCAATTTGAAGCGGCGCGGACTGCGTTTATCGACCATACACAGTTACTACGCCATCGCCACGATCTGCCACAGACGACTGTAGCAGGCAAACCAAAATCTGTCCGATCTCGCGTTATAGTACGCCCCCCCTCAAACTATAAAGGAGAATAATCGCGATGAGCATCATCGGTATCCAAAGCGATTCAAAACTTGCAGGCGCAAGCGATGTCATGATCAATGACTTTGCTATCAACGTCGCCACTCCCAACGGCTCCGGTAGTCAAACCGCGAATTTGGTGTTGATCCGAGCGTTGTTCAAAATGGGTATCCCTGTCAATGGTAAGAACCTGTTTCCTTCCAATATTTCTGGCCTGCCCACTTGGTACACGATCCGTCTGAGCAAAGATGGCTACGTCGCCCGTCGTGACGACTATCATGTGCTAGTAGCTATGAACAAGAAGACTTATGTCGAAGATATTCAGAACCTTGCACCGGGTGGCCTTTGTATTTACCCTGAAGAATGGAAACTAAAAGACCTGCGCAGCGATGTAACCTTCTTCCCCATGCCCGTTGCTCAGATGGCGAAGGACTCCGGCGCGAATATAGACCTACGCGATTACGTCGCCAACATGGTCTATGTTGGAGCGCTCTCTGAACTGCTTGGCATCGAACTAGACGAGGTCAAAAATGCGCTATCCTTCCAGCTTTCCGGCAAGGCCAAAGCGATTGCGTTGAATCTCGGTGTGGTCGAAAAAGCCGTCGAATACACCCGCGAACATTACAAGCCGATCAGCCGTTTGCGGGCTGAACGCATGAACGGCACTAGCGGCAAAGTCTTGATCGAGGGTAACTCCGCTGCTGGACTTGGCGCGATTTTCGGTGGTGTTACAGTAGTGGGTTGGTATCCAATCACACCGTCCACCAGCGTGATCGATGCGCTGAAAGATTACGCTGAGGAACTGCGTGTAGACCCTGTAACAGGCGAATCGACATGTGCGGTGATTCAGGCTGAAGACGAACTCGCCGCTATTGGTATGGTGATTGGTGCGGGCTGGGCAGGAGCGCGAGCCATGACCGCAACGGCTGGCCCCGGTATCTCGCTCATGTCCGAGTTCGCGGGCTTGGCCTACTTTGGCGAGATCCCGGCGGTCATCTGGGATATTCAGCGCATGGGGCCTAGCACGGGCTTGCCGACACGGGTTTCGCAAGGCGATGTCCTTTCGGCCTATTTCCTGAGTCATGGTGATACCAAGCATGTCGTGCTGCTGCCCGGTGATATGAGTGAGTGCTTCGAGTTCGGCTGGTCGGCCTTCGACTTGGCGGAACGGCTGCAAACGTTGGTGCTATGCTTGAGCGATCTCGATCTGGGCATGAACTTGTGGATGACCGATCCATTTGCCTATCCCGAAAAACCGTTTGATCGGGGCAAGGTGCTTTCAGCGGAAGATTTGCAGCGACTGGGCGGCTTCGCCCGTTACCGTGATGTGGACGGTGACGGCATCGGCTACCGCACTCTACCCGGTACCGATCACCCATTGGCGGCTTACCTGACACGCGGCACAGGCCATACCGACAGCGCTACCTATAGCGAACGCGGCGACGATTGGGAAAATAATCTGGCGCGTCTGCGAACCAAGCATGACACAGCGCGCAAACTCGTTCCACAGCCGATTGATGATCTGGTGGATGGCGCAGAGATTGGCATTATTGCCTACGGATCGAGCAACCCCGGCGTGATCGAAGCCCGCGATCTGCTTACGGCAGAAGGTATCAAGACCAGTTACCAGCGGCTTCGCGCTTTGCCACTTGGCGAAGCGACTCGCGATTTTCTGGCACAGCATGACCGTGTTTATATCATCGACAATAACTTTGATGGGCAAATGGCTGAATTGGTGCGGCTGGATTTCCCTGAGTTTGCCACTCGCATTACGTCGCTAGCTCATTGCGATGGCTTGCCCTTGACCGCCCGTTGGATCTCCCAACATATCATCGCACAGGAGCGTTAACCTCATGACAACAGCACCCGCACAACCGCGTGCGCCAAAAGTAAACTTACTTGGTCTGGAAAAGACTGACTACAAGGGTCGCGAATCGACGCTGTGCAAAGGCTGCGGGCACGACTCGATCTCCTCTCAGATCATCTCGACCTGCTATGAATTGTCTATCGATGCAACACAGGTGATCAAGCTGAGTGGTATCGGCTGCTCCAGCAAAACACCCGCCTATTTCCTGAATCGTTCGCACGGCTTCAACACCGTACATGGTCGGATGCCATCGGTTGCCACTGGCGCGACCCTCGCCAACCACCAGCTTATCGCGATTGGCGTAAGCGGCGACGGCGATACAGGCAGCATCGGCTTAGGCCAGTTCAAGCACATGGTTCGTCGCAATGTGCCGATGGTCTATATCATCGAAAATAATGGTGTGTATGGGCTGACTAAAGGCCAGTTTAGTGCTACCGCCGACGAAGGCCAGAAGCTCAAGTACGCTGGTGTGAACGAACTCCCGCCCATCGATCTGTGCATGGAAGCGCTGATCGCTGACTGCTCATTCGTAGCGCGTTCGTTCTCCGGCGATGCCAAGCAGGTACAAGTGTTGCTCAAGGCGGCCTTGAGCCATCGTGGAACAGCGGTGCTGGATATTGTTAGCCCGTGCGTGACCTTCAACAATCACGCCGAATCGACCAAGAGCTACCCTTACGGACAAGAACACGAGATCGCGCTGCAAGAGATTACCTATGTTCCGCCGCGTGAGGAAATTGCCATTGAGGATTACCCCGAAGGCACCACAACTTCGATAACGATGCACGACGGCTCGGTGATCGTCCTCAAGAAGATCGGCCCTGACCACGATCCGACGGATCGTTATGCCGCCATGAGATTGCTGGAAGAAGCGAAGAAAGACAAGCAGTTTCTTACGGGTCTGATCTATATCGATCAGGAACGCGAGACACTGCCAGAGCAAGTTCACGCGCCCGCGAAACCGCTGGCTCACCTGACCGAAGCCGAACTGCGCCCCTCACGCGAAGCACTGTCGAAGATTATGGCTTCGTTGGGTTAAGCTAGCCTCATCCCAGCCCCTCTCTACGAAGTGGAAAGGGGTTGGGATGAGGAAATTTAACAGGCATATACAATACCTTCGCCAATTTTATAGCACTCGTTAGATGAGCTTGGGTTAGTGGACGTAATAGTATAAATAACATTGGTACTCCAGTATGAAGTGCAAGCGTCATAAGCTATAGCAAGTTCAGCTTGGAGATTTCACAGTGAACCATCCTTCAATTTCAATATAGGTGTCAGGTTTGCTGCCGTCATAGTAATTCACATCAGGAGTCTGACCTGTCCAGCGTACCAGATACTTGTCCTTCCTTCGTGACAAGAATTCGACCTCATTTGCATCTAAAGACTCATGCCTAAGGTAGTAAAAACGGGAAATGTAGTCCTCAAGAGAGTCATCATAAGAGGTTGATACTGATAGCTTCACTCCTACCAAGTCTTTGGTCTGCGAAACCGCAGCCGAAATAAATGCGTGCGGCCTACCATATAACTCCTCGGTGTCAGGCAAACTTTTGATAACTGTTCCGTTAGTATACGCTTCAAGCCCTAACCAAGATCCGTTCTCATCATGACCGATATGGATATTAGCAGGGCCAAGAGCGAATTCCTCATCACCGTTAAAACGATGCAATATGAACTTACCAACTTGTCGGGACTTTTTGCGTTTAAATTTTGAGCCGTTACCGCCGTTGGCAAAGTCTGCAAAAACCGCCTCCAACCAAGGAGTTGCCGGGGGTGCTCCCGCTGCCCAGAGTATCTTGAGCATCTTCATGTCTTCTGCTGACTGTGCCCAGACAATAGGTTCTACTTTGCCAGGTATTTTGGCATTTACGTCGAATCCCTCTGCAATTGCCTTGCGAACAACTTTGTAATCCACGGCAATTACTGCGTCCCAGAATTTCTCGATTGGAGTTCTATCGTTTGTCATAAGCTGTGATATAGAGTTAATTCTCGCAATATGGCTTCTTTTCGCTGCCAGACACAAGAGGGCGGCACAATTTATCTCATTGTGTTGCCCTTCTCGTATAAATTCCCAAACGATAACAAAGCGCACCTAAAAATCAGGGCTCTTGTTAACCCGAAGTGCAAATTGGGAAATTTTCTGCACAACGACGGCATAAACTTTCACATTTGCACTTGTTCTTGACATGAGCCAAATTTTGATATTTCTATGTCTTGCGTAAAGTGGTGAAACCGCCGCAGAAGGTTCTGCCGCTAGCGACTTTGATAACATTCGTTCAATTGATATATCAAACCAAGCTCGCGGTTCAGCACTAATCCACACGCTTTCTCCACGCCCAATAAGCTCCCGCATGAAGTGTCCCTTCGCTATTTTCGACAATAGGTGAATGGGGAGGCCACCGCTATTCACTCAGCACAATATCATCGTTAACCGGGGCTTCGCTATCCGGTTCGGGATCTTCGGGCGGCTCCGTATGAATCGTGACGCGCTGTATCTGTGGCAGCGCCGCCCGGATTTGGGTTTCGACTTGCTCCGCGATCTCGTGGGCTTCCTGAACGCTGAGTCCACCCGGCAGCCAACAGTGGATTGTCAGGGCATAGCCGCCCATCGCCAGCCGAATAGTCGCATCGTGCCAATGTGCGTCAGGATACAAACCTTGGGCAATGGAAAGCGCCTGATCGCGCTGTAGCGTGGCTTTAGTGGTGTGCATCACCGCACCGGGTTGACTGTTGGCGGGTTCGATATGCGTCAAGACTCCGTTGATTTCGGGCAAGGCTTTTTGGACACGCTTTTCCAGTTCCGAAACCAGTTTATGCGCCGCTGCCAGCGTTAGCGTTGGCGGCACCTCGACATGCATTTCAAGCACCAAGCCATCGCCTGTGACAATCTGGGTGATCTCGTGGACGGACAGACCAAGCGCATCAGCGGCGGCGCGAGTCTCCAGAATAAAATCCTTCGGGCTGTCGCGGTGTGGCGCAAAATGAACCTGTACTTCCGATACACCGCTGAACGCCGCCTTGACTCGATCTTCGATCTCAGTGGCGATAGCCGAGGCATGGTCGGCAGTCATGGCAGGCTGAATCTGCACATCAATATCGGTCATGATCGTATCGGACGGCCCCCGGCTCCGCACCCGCAAAACGCTATCGACACCCGGCACGGCTTTGGCGACCATACTAATCGCGGCGGGATCGACAGCCGCCGCATCGACCAGAATTTGCGTGGTCTGCCACAGAATGCCAAGCGCCGCCCGTCCAATAAGTACCACGATGAGCAGTGCCATCACCGTATCCACCCACACGAAACCGAGGGCACTGGCGATAAGGCTCACGATCACAGATAGGGAGACAAACACATCGACGCGGGTTTGCGATGCGTCCGCCAGCAGCAATTCAGAGTGCAGACGTTTGCCGTTCGTCGATTCATAGATGACGACTATCACATTGATCACAATGGTGCCAAACATCACGGCAAAGCTGATCGGGGTCACTTCTACCGCCGCTCCGCCGGAGAGCCGCCCTATCGCCTCCTTGAGAATTTCCCACGCTACAAGCAGCAGCCCAATCCCAATCGTCAGGGTTGCCATCGTCTCAAAGCGGCGGTGTCCGTAGGGGTGCGAGTCATCGGCGGGGCGTTGGGCGAGTGCTGTCCCTACAATCCCGATAATGTTTGAGGAAGCATCCAGTGCCGAGTGAAAGCCGTCAGCGACCATCGACAATGCGCCAGTCGTCGCCCCGACAATCACTTTGGCAAGCGCGACCAGCAGGTTCAACCACAGCACATGCCCCAGCACACGTCGTACCTGCTGGTAACGTTCGCGCTCTCTTTGATTTGATTGAGCTGACAACTCAGTTGACAATCGCGACTCCCAACAACCCTGCCTTCTCGATACCCTCTATTTTACTGGTTATCTGTTAAGAAGACATGCTGGAATGATTACAGTGCTATCTTGGTTCGCGGCTATCGTCATTTGTGCGAAATGGCATTTAATTTTGTGGTTAAACCGGCACGCACTAGAGTACAATCACCCCTTAATTTGCCTTAAAAGGGGACGCGCCATGCCTATCACGATTAGTCGTATCCTGTTTATCCTGTTTATCATTAATGAAGCCGTCGTGGTGATGCGGTCTTCAGCGGAAGAACGTGACCGGCTGAAAGTCCCGATGATCGTTTCACTCTCGCTGATTTTGCTGCTGCTGCCGTTTTTCATTGTCTTGGCCTTACCAGACTGGCTAGGCTGGATCGCGGTCATTGTGCAAGCGGCAGGACTCGCACTGGAGATCGTTTCAGAGTTGCAACTGGTCAGGGCGCAATCGTTCAAAATCTCAGCGGATGCGCCGCAGAATGTCCAGACCAATATGATGTACCGCTGGCTTGAAAACCCGATCTATATTGGGATATTGTTCCAAGTGATCGGGTGGGCGTTTTGGATGCCGTTGGTCATTGTGTCGCTGTTTTTTATGTACCAGATGACACGCTCAATGGTGAGCGCGGAACGTAAATACTTACAAACGCTCAATGCAGTGCATCGCGGGGTTGATAGTTTTCTGTGGAACTAATCGATCAAAACAAGCAAAATGAGCAAAACAATACGTCTAACCGACCCGCCTTGTGCGAAAGTCTTCCAGCCGATCAATCAGAGCATAGGCTTCATCAAGGGTCGAAACGAGGTGAAAATCGCGCAACGATTCATTGCGCAGGCGCATCAGTGAGCTGACGACATTGACGAGAAAACCACGTGCACTGGCAATGATCGTGTCTTTTTGATTGGGATGGCGTGTAAACTTGAAATTTCGCATCATGCTCAATAGGGAGCCGCCAGAGGGCATCCAGTTGCTTTTGTGGACATCGACCACTACATAAACTGGATGCCCCACCCCTTCAATCAGGTTCTGCTGTTGCTTGAAGGCCACCGATAGATCTGCCCAAGACCAGCCCGGTTCAGGATAAGTACATAAAAGGATTGTTTTCTCAGGATTGATCCACGCATAAGTGATTTTTGACATGATGTTACTCCTGAAGTTTTCCGTCCAAATCCATATAAACAAGTATGGGAGATAAACTACACAGAGTCAACAGGCCTGCACGGTAAATAGGTCAGATGCACGACATCGTTAATTATCGAGATCCATGTAACACCAGCATGAAAACTAGTGGTGGCGGACAGGGCAAGCCCTGCCCCTACATCCAAACGGTATTTTGTAGAGACACCGCAGGCATTGTCCGCCGCTTTGGCTGACTAAAGCAGTGTTCGCATTCGCCAGAAAGTGATAGTATTTTCACTTCGCTGTCTTTTCATTGCTTCGCACTCTACGTAAGGAGCTTCCATGATTCAGGTTCGCACACTGGCTAATTTATCGGCGCAGGACAAAGCCACCCTGCTGCGCCGCGCCGAACAAGACATTGCTTCGCTTTTTTCGCTGGCACAATCGGTGATCGAACAGGTACGCCAGCACGGTGACTCGGCGCTGGTGGAGTACACGCGCCAGTTCGACGCACCGAACTACAGCGTTGACCAGTTGAAGGCCACGCCCGACGACTTCGCCCGCGCCCGTGACGAAGTAGGCGCGGAGGTCGTCGCAGCGATTGAGGCCGCTCACGACAATATCCGGCGCTTCCACGAGGAGCAGATGCCAGAACCGATGTGGTTCATGGAAGTGAAACCGGGCATTATGGCTGGCGAGAAGATCACGCCTGTTGTTAGCGCAGGGCTGTATGTGCCACGTGGCAAAGGGTCGTTTCCGTCGGTCATGCTCATGTTGGCGACTCCGGCACGAGTCGCTGGGGTGGAGCGAATTGTCGTGGTGACACCCCCCAACGAACATGGCAAAGCCGATGCTGCCTCACTGGTTGCCGCGTCGGTGGTGGGTATTGATGAAGTTTACGCGGTGGGCGGGATGCAAGCCGTTGCGGGTTTGGCTTACGGGACACAAACGCTGCCGCGTGTCAGTAAGATTGTCGGCCCCGGCAGCAGCTATGTCTCGGCGGCAAAGCGGCTGTTGTACGGTGTGGTCGATGTTGGCTTGCCCGCTGGCCCCAGTGAATCGATTATCTTGTGCGACGAACACGCCGATCCCCGCTTGGCGGCACTCGATCTGTTGGTGGAAGCCGAACACGGGCCAGAGTCGGCAGCGCTGCTGGTCACGCACAGCCGCGAAGTCGCCGCTGAGGCCGAAAAGATGCTCGGTGAGTACATCCCCGAACTACCCGACTGGCGGCGCAAGTTCGTTGAAAATGTATTCAGCACCTACGGCGGCATTCTGCTCACCGAAAGCCTTGCCGACTCAATTGCCTTTGTCAACGAGTATGCGCCGGAACACCTCGAAATCCTGACCGATGATCCGTTCAGCACCTTGAACCGGATTCGCAACGCGGGCGAAATTTTGCTTGGCCCCTACACGCCTATCCCGACGAGCAATTACTGTTTGGGCTTGAACGCGATCTTGCCAACGGGCGGCTTTGCCCGTTCGTTTTCGTCGGTCAGCGTGTGGGACTTCCTGAAACGCAGCGGGATCGGCTACCTGAACCGAGAAGGCTATGCGGCACTGCGCGGCATCACGACGACGCTGGCAGACTACGAAGGCTTCCCGGCGCACGCCATGTCGATTCGCAAGCGGGATGAGATCATGGGTGGGTTTGGTGGGTGACGAACGACTCCGCACGATCCAGAGCTTGCAATTTACAGACCGAGCCGGAGCCGAAGCGCTCCTGCTTGGTTTTGTACGCGAGACGTTCCCGGATCTGGACAGCGTTGCTATCGAACTGCGCCCGTTAGCCGTTTCGCTCAACTCGTTCAACGGCTTTCTGACTCTGGCAAATGGGCGTAAATTGTTCTTCAAAACGCATGTTGAGCCGGATAGCATCGTCGGGGAGTATTACAATTCAACGCTGTTAGCCGAGGCGGGCTATCCGATCATCAAGCCGCTGTACGCTTCGACAGAGTACGGCAAGCAGTTCTTGATCTACGATCTGATCGACTCGCCGTCAGTGTTTGATGTCGCCCACGCTATTGAACGCGGCGAACGTGATGATCTTGTTGCGCTGACCGCTGCCCAGAATCGCGCCGATGATGATCTGCTAAGGATCTATTTGAGTACTCTGGCATGGCAATCTGCCGAAGACGCAGCCAAAGCGCCGATCCATCAGTTGTTTCACCATCGGCTAGGCGCACGCTATCAGGAATTCTACGGCGGCAAAGCGTTTGAATTACCACAGGGAATAAGCCTAACGTGGGACGATCTACTGGATCGCCAGTGGGCGATCATTGGCGTAGATTTTCACGGGTCGCTGCGCGATGCGATCCATCGCGCCAACGTTGACACGATCCGCCCGGATCGCGCTTATTGGTCGGTCATCGGGCATGGCGACGCACATAATGGCAATGTCTTTGCAAGGCCGGAAGGCTTGGTCTACTTCGATCCCGCCTTTGGGGGTCGTCACAATCCGCTGTTGGATCTCACCAAGCCGCTGTTCCACAACGTGTTCGCCACTTGGATGTACCACCCGCATGAAGTCGCTGAGTCGTTGCAGATCGAGTTTCACGACGACGGTACTTATATTCGTGTTATGCATAACTATCGACTGTCCGCGTGCCGCGAAATGTTCCTTGAAAGCAAAGTACAGCGTGTTTTACTGCCATTGGCGGTAGAACTCGCCCGCCGCGATCCGCCACCAGACACCGCTGATCCACGCTCGTATATCAGAGAAACGTTGAAAGCAGCGTTGATGTGCTGTCCGCTGCTGACGATGAATCTAGCGGATCGCCAACGCTTCCCGCCCGAAGTCGGCCTATTAGGGTTATGCTTTGTAATCGAGATGGGGCTGGAAAGCGGCGCTAACGACAGTTCACGCAGCATTATCGATTCACTGTTGGATAAAATTAGATAATATTTACCTTGTCCAGTTTTTCAATAAACTACCTGAGAGATAACCTGATGACCCCTTTGCTGTCGCTACCCCAAGATCGCTATTTCAGCCCCGATCCGGCGCAGAAACAGATTGCACAGGACTTATACAACACTGTCGCCACCTTACCGCTGATCTGCCCGCATGGACATGTTGACGCGCAGATGTTTGCCGATCCCGATTATTCATTCGGCACGCCGACTAGCCTGTTCATTACACCCGATCATTACATTTTCCGCATGTTTTACGCACAGGGTGTTACGCTAGAAAGCCTCGGTATCCCGCGCATCGATGGTGGCGCGGTGGAAACCGACCCTCGCAAGATCTGGCAGATCTTTGCAGACCATTTCTATTTGTTTCGGGGTACGCCAACCGGGATGTGGCTGGCGCACGAACTGCGCGAAGTCTTTGGCATTCAGCAAAAACTGACAGGCGAAACGGCTCAAGATATTTATGAACAGATCGCCAGTTTGCTGCAAACGCCTGAGTTTAGGCCGCGCACGTTGTTTGAGCACTTCAACGTCGAGGTGCTGTGTACAACAGACTTAGCGACCAGCACGCTTGAGATGCACCGTGCGATCCGCGAGTCGGGCTGGCAAGGGCGCATCCTGCCGACTTTTCGCCCGGATGCGGTGGTCAATCTGGATACAAAAGGTTGGCTTGAGAATATTCAGCGGCTTGGCATGGTCAGCGGGATCGAGATCGGCAGCTACGGGACATACATTCAAGCCCTTGAACATCAGCGTGCTTTCTTCAAATCGATGGGAGCCGTCGCCACCGATCACGCGGCGTTAGAGGCGTACACCGATGAACTGTCCGAGCGTGAAGCGGACGCGATCTTCCAGCGGGCGCTGCATGGCGAAAACAGCACCGACGATATTCGACGGTTCACCGCGCATATGCTCATCGAAATGGCACGGATGAGTGTCGAGGATGGGCTGGTCATGCAGATTCATGTTGGCTCACTGCGCGACCACAATTCACAGATTTATCGGCGGTTCGGTCAGAATCAAGGCGGCGATATTCCTATTCAAGCCGAATTTACCTACAATCTGCACCCACTGCTGAACCGCTTCGGCAACGACTCGCGCCTAACGCTAATTATGTTCACACTGGACGAAAGCACCTATTCCCGCGAACTCGCGCCGCTAGCCGGACATTATCCCGCGCTCAAACTCGGTCCGCCATGGTGGTTCTACGACAGCCTGAACGGAATCCGCCGCTACTTCGATCAGGTGATCGAGACGGCGGGATTGTATAACACCTGCGGGTTCAACGACGATACCCGCGCCTTCCCCTCGATCCCTGCCCGCCACGATCTGTGGCGACGTGCCGCCTGTGACTGGATCGCTGGGTTGGTTGTGCGCGGCATTGTCGATCTGGACGATGGGCTAGCCATGAGCCGCGACTGTGCAACGGAACTAGCAAGGGTCGCTTATAAGCTGTAAAAAGGCGCGGCGGTGTTAAAACCAACGATTCATCCTCGGCTATAAGCCGATATATCATCTTGAATGTATGAAGACTTGAGTTCGAAATCTTATGGAAAATAAAGCCGTTTTTGATTATCGTAGTCGCGCCGCCGCAGCACGCGAGGCACAGTTAGTATATAACTCACCTTACGCAGAAGGTGTTTTTATGCAGTGTTGTCCTCACCCTAAATCCCTCTGCGAATTGATGATTGTTTGAAAATATTTACCGGGGCGCACTTGCAAATTTTAGCGGTAGATACGAAAGTAGATGAGCGATCCTTACAAGCGTTGCAGGCAGGTTTTTATATGAACTAACGCTTCAGGGAGAAAACTGACGAGGTTAACGCGACGACTTATGCTTGGATTGTTGCCACTCCACGCTAATCTGGCAGGCGCGTTAACGCACAGTGTGTTATGCTAATGCTGCCAATGTCGTAATCCACCGGATGGGAAACAATGACAGACTTTGTAGGAAGAACACTTGGCCCTTACAGGTTGGAAACGCTGCTTGGCAAGGGTGGCATGGCAACTGTCTATCGGGCCTTCCAGACCAGCGTCAAGCGCTATGTTGCCATCAAAGTCATGGCTCCAGAGATCGCCAACCAATCGGGGTTCATTGAGCGCTTTGAGCGCGAGGCGGAAGTTATCGCCTCGCTGGAACATCCTCATATCCTCCCCGTGATCGATTATGGCATGGCGGATGGTGTCCATTACATTGTCATGCGTTATATCGAAGGCGGTTCGCTCGAAGATCGCATCCGGCGTGCGCCGCTGACTCTGCTGGAATCCTCGCGCTTTCTGAATCAGATCGCCGCGGCGCTCGATTATGCTCATCAACGTGGGGTAATTCACCGCGATCTCAAGCCTAACAATGTCCTGCTAGATAGCAACGAGAATGCATATCTGACCGATTTTGGTATTGCCCGATTAGCCCAGAGCGAATCCAAGTTGACGGCGACAGGCAGTGTGCTCGGCACACCCGCCTATATGTCACCGGAACAAGGCATGGGGCAATCAGTTGATGCCCGTTCGGATATTTATACACTCGGCGTGGTCTTATACGAAATGGTGCTCAATCGGTTGCCATTTTCTGCCGAGACTCCTGCCGGGATGATTTTTCAGCATGTGTATGAAAAGCCAGTCCCGCCCAAGCAAATCAAAGCGGATTTGCAAGATGCAGTCGCAACTGTTCTCGATAGGGCAATCGCGAAGAACCCCGATGATCGCTACCAGTCTGCCACTGATATGGCAATGGATTTTGCTGACGCGATTACACGCAAGACGGTGACTCCGCCTGTCATCGATCCAGCGGAATCGGAAGGGACGCTTGTTGGTGGTCCAATAGCGCCTGTGCTGTCAGGTTCAAAAGTCGCAACTCCGCCGAAGATCAGCGCACCTTCGAGGGCAAAACCCGGCGCGCCGCCGACCCGCGCCGCCTTACCGACTGTTAAAGCGGAAGGGGATACTCCCCGCCGTCCGCCGATTGCTTTGATTGCTGCCAGTGTAGTTGTCTTGCTAGGGATCATCGGTGGCGCGATCTTTTTCATTAACGGCAACAATACAGCAGTCGCCACACAACAAACAGGTACAGCCGTCATGCTGCTGGCGCTTTCGGCGACGGCAACCCCGTCGATTACACCGACAGAGACCTATACTGCCACCAGCACGCTAACCCCCGTGCCGCCAACCGCTACACCAACCATTACGCCGACGGTAACCCGTGTACCGCCAACCGCAACCTCTACCCCAAATGCAACACTGACAGCTTTCGTCAGGATGATGTCTACCACCGCTGCTCGCGAAGACAGCCAAACTGCAACAGCCGATAGCATTCTTGCCGCGACGAATACCGCCGCCGCCCAACCGACTGACGAACCCTCAGCGACGAAAGCGCCACTGCCGACGAAAGCGCGTCCGACTTCAACCGAAGCATCGCTAGCAACCACCGAACCCTCAAGCCAAACGGACACCGGGTTTCAGGGCAGCCCAGACGAAGTGATCGCCCAGTTGGTCAGTGCGGGCGAACTTGATTCTGGCAACGGTACGGTATCAGCCTCAGCAGACAAAATGAATGTCGTCGTGAATAAAGCTGGCTTCGATAGCTGGGAAACGGTAAACAATACTGCGGTCATGAGCGATCTGGTGATGTCCGCCGATATTACATGGGCAGCCCCTGATAACCAAAACGGCTGTGGCTTCCTGCTGCATTACACGACTGAAACCTCCACTGGAAATGACTGGACTTACTTGTTGATACTTATTACCCGTGAAGGCCAGTATCAGGTTTATGTGAGGGATAAAACAGGCTATCGCAAGGATAATGTCGTGCAGGATAGCACCGACGCAATCCACACCGATGACGGCGCGACTAATCAACTACTTGTGATTGTCCAAAACGATGATTACAAAGTGTTTATCAACGGTAGCCAAGTCACGAGTTTTTCGGAAAGTACCTACAAATCTGGTGAGGTAGCGGTCATGGGGGGGCGCTTCGAGAAAAGCAAAGGGCTGGTCTGCAAGTTCCGCAATGTATGGGCATGGGAACCGAAGTAACCGCGCCATCGTGAACTTCGGCTCCGGCCTCACGTTGGAAAACGGACAACCTTGATTAAGGGTTTGGCGGCAAAAGCATTTCGAGAAGCGATTCCGCTCGTTTTCGTACTGCTGTGCTTAATTCGTCGGGTTTATGCACCACAAAGTCGAAGGAAAGCCCAGCCATCATTCGTGCTAACCAATCCAGATCGTCGGTACTGCCGTGCATCAGAAGGCCACCTTCAACGGGTTCCAGAATGCCAAGCACGGCAAATACCTCGCGTTGGGCAGTACGTAGATCGGTTTTCAGCAGCACTTCAAAATCGAACTGCCGGGGCAATGTCGCCACCGACTGAATGATGTGTGTTAACGCATCAAACTGCGCCGGGCGATCAAAGCGGGTATCCGTCAATTCTACCTGTTCTACCCGATCCAATCTGAACGAGCGTAGCCCGTGACGCAGGACACAATAGCCCACTACGTACCAACAACCTTGGCGAAAGACTAGCCCGTAGGGTTCTAAATCTCGCTCAGTTGCGTTGTCTGCATGAGAGCGATAGCGTATATGGACTCGGCGCTGGAGTTGTGCTGCACTACTCATTAAGAGCAACACATTCCCCGGCGACTCCATTGGAATAGCATTCAAATCGAGCGTTACTGTTTCGGTCAGTGCTTGTATCTGCTCTTTTAAGGCAGGTGGCATGACCTGTTCCAATTTTGCTTGAGCACTTTCGATTGCGCGAACGGCCTCGGCTAGTCCGAGGTGCCGCGCAGTCATCAATCCAATTGAAAGGGCGATTGCTTCATCATTCGTGAACATCAGTGGGGGTAATTTATAATTAGCCGTCAATTCATAACTACCGTTACGCCCACGTTCTGCGATAATGGGAATCCCTACATCCTGAAGCATTGTGATATAGCGGCGCAGCGTGCGGATGTTGACTTCCAAACGCCGCGCCATCTCAGCGCCAGTCATGCGTCCATGTGATTGCAGCAGGGCCAAAACCGCTAGCACCCGTGTAGTGGGATGATACATATTTTTCTATGCTACCAGTTGCTTAACGTTCATCTGGAGAATGTGTTCTCCAGATGAATTGTACCAACAAGCGAGTGGGCCTATCGCCCTCAACTGATTATGCTATTCTGGTGAAATCCATTGTCCAGTTAGTTTCCCATGTCTTGCCCCCATCGGGAGAAAAAGCCTGTTCCCAGTGACAAGCATTTTCAGAACTATAGGTCCAGATGAAGCGGTTGAAGATCGGTTTACCTTCGAACATTTCCTGTGCAAAGAACTCGCCGCGCCCATTCTCAAAGGTACCGATCATCGGGACATCCAAAATTCCATGTGAACCATCTGCCCAATAAATCCGCCATTGTTGTGTCTCAATGTCAAAAAGGCGCAGCGTCGCACCATGTCCCTGACCCGTGCTACGATTGAAGACGACTTCATCAAAATTTCCCAAGCCGCCAAGAATCGGGCGAACGGTTACTTCCGAGTCGAATTCTTCCCATTCCGTTGATCCCTTGAGGCGTTCTCGAAGACGGCGATTGTAGCCTTTCCAATCGCCCATAAGAAAATCGAAGTCTGCCCGACCATCTTGTACTGTTTGGACTGCATGTACTATTGCCATCAATCTGTCGCTCCATTTTTGATCACGATTTATATGTTCAGTATAAAAACAAATTAGGGCATAAGCAGCCCTAATTTAAGTATCGGTTATTGAAAGTCCGAAATTAGCAGATGAGGCTTTCCGTTACTTCTTCTCAGGTTGATAGGTAAAGCCACGACTGATCTTGGTTGCGTGGAATGAACACCAAGAAAAGAGCGGCTCTTGGGCAAGAGAAAAGTACCGGTGCGGTCAGCCGCCGCTCCGCACCGATTTTGGTCTATCACAACCACGCGGAAAGCCTATAGTCGTCTGGAAACCCACACGTTAACGTCCAATGCCTTGCGCAATACGACGACTGATTAGCCTCGCTTTGGCAAGTTTTCTAAGTCGTGCATGATGTGGCTTTTTATGAAGTTGCTGGTCAGCTCACGCTTAGTTCTGCTCCATTACACTGCTATGCCTACCGAGGCACTCGCGCTCATCCCCTGATTGGTATGTTCTGCGCAAGAGTAAAAATTGTGGAAACCATATACAGTATCCTCTATAGGACAGGTGGTAGGATGTTTATTTTTTTTCTGGCTGGCGTTTAGCGTAAAGTCCATTTTTCCAGTTGCGGCGGATCTCGAACATCTCACCGAAGATACCAATCGAATCTTGCACCACTAGCATCCGTGTATCATCGTTGTAGTACCAGTCGATTGGCACTTCTTCGATTCGGTAGCCGCGACGCTGTGCGATATACAGCAGTTCTACATCTGTCCCAATCCCGTTGACCCGGCTCACCGAAAAAATATCCTCGGCGGCTTTGAAATGGAAGGACTTGAACCCGCACTGCGTATCCTCAAAGCCACGTACAGCCAACAATTTGACCATAAAATTGTTGATACGCCCCATCAAATGGCGGTAAATAGGTTCGTTGTAACGCTTCGCCCCTTTGGCCTCGCGAGAACCAATCGCTACATCATAATGATCAAGCTGCGGTGGCAAAAACCGAGCGATTTCCTCAATAGGCATTGAGAGATCGGCATCACAGATAAAGCGATATTCGCCGTGTGCTGCCAGCATTCCCCGGCGAATGGCGCGTCCTTTGCCGCGTGGTTCGCCCGCGAACAAACGCACATACGGATGTGTCGCGGCGAAGCGAGTGACTACACCAACTGTATCGTCGCTGCTGCCATTTTCGACGATGATCACTTCGGCTTGGTAATCCTGCTGCTGCAAAAATGCGTCGATCTTATCAAGGGAGGCAGGTAAGCGGTTAGCTTCATTCAGGGCAGGAATGACAATTGACAAAAAGGGTCGGTCTGAGGGCTTATCAACTTGCACAGAGTACTCCGTTAGACAGTGGTTGGCAGAGCCGGGGTTCTAGGTTGCAAACGCTAAGAGATGTTACCATTGAACTCACAAGCTGTACCATTTTCCACAATGCGCTATATATTGCCAATCTGACTATCCAAAAGCTCATCAAACGCTTGTGAGTTATATTGACAGGCTGGGTGTTATTGGCATTTACTATAGGAGATGAAGGGTTATGGTAAGTTTGTTGAGTATCGTTGCCATTGGTATTGGGGCGCTCTTAGTGTTGGTTGGTCTGTTGATGATCGCACCGCAAGTGCGCGTCCACAAGATCAAAATCTATAGTGCGGGGAGTTGGCTCTATCGCGTTGGAATGCTGCTGGTCACGGTAGGGCTAATTCTGCTTATCGTGACCGAACATTCCAAACCGCTTGGTCAGATCGGTTGGATCATCGGCGTAACTGGGATCATGGGTGGAGTAATTACCGCAGGGCACGAATGGCATCAGGCTCGTGACGCTGGCAACGTTCCATGGGATTGGCCTCGGTCACTGACCCTGCAACTGATTGTGATTGGGGTAGTAGTGTTTATTCTGGGGGTGGTCGCAAGCTAATTAATGCGAACTAGTCGCGTACATGCAGTTTGCCGCTGCCTGTTAGGACATCTCCGATCTTCCAACCTTGCACGCCACGTTCGGTCAAGGCATTTAGCAACATGGGTGCATCATCGGCAGCGACGGCGATGAGCAATCCACCGGAAGTTTCCGGGTCGAACATGAGGAGTTGTGTCACATCATCGAGGCCGGGATCGAAAGTGACCCACTGGCGAAAATAGTCCATATTACGCGTTGCACCGCCGGGGAAAGCCCCTTCATGGGCATACCGTTGAGCGCCCGATAGCCATGGCAAATCTTTATGGGAGATTACAAAATCGGCGTGGCTGAGATGTGCCATTTCGTGAGCGTGTCCAAGCAAACTGTAGCCTGTAATGTCTGTCATGGCGTGAACGTTAAGGGCGCGGGCGGCTTCCGATGCACCCCGATTCAACTGGATCATGCTGGTGACAGCCGCATCAACATCTTTGGAGTCGGCTTGGCTACGCTTGAGCGCCGTTGTGATTACGCCTACGCCTAGCGGTTTGGTCAGGATTAGGACATCGCCGGGTTGTGCGCCGCCTTTGGCAATGATCCGCGCTGGGTCGATCAGGCCAGTCACCGCCAACCCATACTTCGGTTCATTGTCGGTAATGGTATGTCCACCCGCGATTGCGCCACCCGCCGCCCGAACACGATCCGCACCGCCTCGCAGAATGTCCGAGAGGATCGACAGATCTAGATTTTCGGGGAAGGCGGCTAGATTAATCGCGAACAGCACATCGCCGCCCATTGCGTACACATCGCTCATGGCATTAGCAGCCGCAATCGCCCCAAAAGCATATGGATCATCGACAACGGGGGGGAAAAAGTCCACTGTCGAGATCACGGCTTGTTGGTCATTGACGCGATAAATCGCAGCATCATCGGGGGCTTCCAGCCCGACCAATAATGCCGGATAATCTTGGGCTTTGAAAGTGTCAGTTAGTGGGCGCAGAACCTGCGCCAAAGCTCCGGGATCGAGCTTGGAGGCTCAACCCGCGCAACTGGCGAGATCGGTCAACTTCACTTCTTGAATGGTTAGTTTCTTTACCATGTTCACTCCACAATTAACGGCAAATCATTCAAAATACAATGCAATTTTTGCGGCGCAACGATCTAACTGAACGTTACTGCTGCGAATTACTGTCGCCAACCAGATAGCCCAGATCGACAAGGCGCTGACGGGCATCTTCTTCGGGGACTTCAAAACGCATACTGACAGCCATTGGGGTACGGCTGGCAGGAGCCAGTTTGTCGAGCATAAATTTTGGCATCAGGATCGCTCGTGCCAACGCATACAAACTATCATGAGCCTCGTCAAGCCCAGTGAGCTTACGTTCAGTGCCCCATACGCTGCGGCAGGCGCAACGCGCCAACAGTCGTGCTACCGACATGCGTGGACTATAACGCTGCTTGATATTGATAAAGGCAGTGGAAAGTTCGCTCAGGTTGTAATCTTTCCACATACCTTCTTTCGGGCGCTGCAACATAATCTCGACTGGGATAGGCGGTTCAAACACGTCAAACGCATTGGCTAAATCGGCAATAGCCACTTCAATAATCGCAAATTGTTCGTTAGTCACATCAGGCACAGCAGCTCTCTCCGTCAATAGTAAAGGGAAGTTCTAGCTGCTTGGACGTTCAAAGAACCACAGCAGCGTATGTCCGTAACGGCGCTCATCAAACGGAACCAACGTTTGTAATGCAATTGGCTGCTTTTCCTCTGGATCGATCTGCACAATGACGATTCCATCCGGTTGCACATGCTCAATATGTTTGTCCAACAGCAACAGCGTTTCAGACCAAAGATTTTTGTACTGTGGCGGCGCAATATAGATATATTCAAAAGGTTCCGGGTTGCTCTGTCGCAGATAATCGCGCACATCGCGGCGGACAATTCGCGCCCGGTCTTCCAATTTGGTCGCTTTAAGATTCTCATCAATGGTGGCAATGGCAAAGCGGGCATTCTCGACGAACGCTGCCCGCGCGGCTCCCCGACTCAACGCTTCGATCCCGACACTGCCTGTCCCAGCGTACAGATCCAGAAAAGTCGCGTCTTGAATACTTGGCCCTAAGATGCTAAACAAAGCTTCCTTGACCCGATCCATGATCGGGCGGGTGCCTTCGCCGGGAACTCGCTTGAGCAAGCGTCCTCTGGCAGTGCCTGCAATCACGCGCATTGACATTTAAAGCATCGCCAATTGTTGATCGATCATCCGTGAAAGCATCAACAGGCGAGGATTCATCTCTGTTTGGTCGAGGATTGCATTTTCCACTAGAGACTTGGTTTTACGGAATGCATCACCTGCTTCGGCCTTTTGTTCTGTCTTCTTAAGCGACAAGGCAAGGCCATAGTGTGCATCAATATGGTCAGGCCAGCGCTCGACCAATTGCTGAAAAGTGCGGATGGCGACATCGTTTTGACCGAGAAAATGTTGACTCCAAGCCTGCCCGACCTGACTATCCACTTCGCTTGAGTTAGGCTGTTGAGAACTATCCATCGTGAGCTATTACCTCTCTAGCACGCGCTGAGATCAGATTATCGATAGGTGATGGCTTATCTGCGCGGCGTTTAGCGTTCAATTATACAAGTGTGTTCGATGTCATGCTAGCAGGCGAAACGCTGGCGCTAGATTCGGGGAGATGCGACCATGATGTTTTGATCGGTAACGCGATAAGCGGACAATAGGCTAGCACACAAGGTAAGCCCCTTCTCGCTCATGAGAAGGGGCTTAGGCTAAGGTTAGCTAATTTCCAAACACCCGGCTAGTATCCGATCCGTAAAATACCGCCAAGCACGGCTTGCACGATGCCCGACGCAATCGCGCCACCGAAAATCGCAATCGCCGCCGTGATCAACCCCCGGTTGTTTCCATCGCCGTAAATACGGTCGAAGGTTCCTTTCAACAGAAACCATCCATAGATGAGCATGACAAGGCCAGCAATGAGCAATATAGGGGCAATGCACAGGATCAGCACGCCTGCTGAACGTGAAACGAAAGCAAATCCAGCATTGATTAACGTTAGCGGCAAGAAGACCAGCGCATAGTACATGCTGTGCTGGGGCAAACTCACATTGATATTCTGGCTTTGCAGATAGTAGCGTGACGCATAGACGGCTCCCGCGAAGCCTGCTGCCGTCGCAACCATGCTGATGATCGCCGCGAAGAATGGTGAGATCAGGCCGTATAGACCATTGTGAAAGCCAAGCAAAGGCCACCCGATCAGCCGTCCAATCAGTTCAGCTGCGCCTACCGCCACCACTCCGACTCCCGCGATAAACACAGAGTCCCACATGGTCGCGTTACGTCCCCCGGCAACCACTTCTTCGTAATCTTGATTTGTGTAGATCTTGATAGCCTGTTGGATGCGGGTCTGTGCATTGGCGATCAGTTCGGGGATAGTCACGCTGGCGGGCGCACCCTCGATCTCAACAGGAATCTTGAAGCCCTGCTGTCCTGACCACATCGCGTTGATCTGGTTGCCAGCAGCGTTCATGCGGGCGCTAGCCTCTGCGCCAAGTTTCGAGGCGGCTGGGCCTGCCTCTTTTTCCGCAGTATCCAGCCGCGCTAGCGCATTTTTGGCCTTCTCGTTGGCGGGATCAAGCGCCAGCACCTTCTGGAAAGCCTGCCGTTTGCGAGCTGGGTTGTCCATTGCCGCACCGAGATAGAGCCATGCCTCGGTATCCTGATTATTTTGACGCAGTGCATCGCTTAGGAGACGTACTGCCTCTTCTTTGTTGCCCGCTTTGTAAGCATCGATGCCTTGTTGTGTGAGAGATGGTGCATCCATGTAATTTGCCTTCCTCGTCCTTAGCTAACCTTCAGATTCTCTTGATTGTATAGACTCTATGATAAGACTAAATAGGTAATTCTGCTCAATGTATATTAGCCACAAGAGGCAAACAACCCATCTACGTAATGTCACGAACGGATCGTAGCGTCTATTACTCTCAGACGCTATAGACATTGGGATTGACGATCTGACGAAAATTTCTCGGCTCCGATAGTGGCTCAAAGCCAAACTGCTGGTATAGCCCGTGTGCGTCTTTGGTGGCAAGCAGCCAACGGCGCAATCCTTGCAGATCTGGGTAGTCAAGGATAGTTTTGAGCAGCCATTTCGACAAGCCCTGTCCGCGATACGGTTCAAGGATAAACACATCGGCAAGATAGGCGAAAGTCGCGTAGTCGTTGATTACTCTAGCAAAGCCGATTTGAGCGCTGTCCTGAAACACGCCGAAGCACAGGGAATTTTCTATCGAGCGTTCGACTACCGCACGTGGAACGTTGGTTGCCCAATAAGAGGTTGACAAAAAGCTATGAATTACATCAACGTGTAAGCGCTGCTTATCCGTGCTAATCGTGAAGTTATCGCGTGTGGAGTCAGAATTGATCATCGTTTTCCTCTGGACATGTAGGTCGTAATGGGTATTTTGCAAGAGCGTATTGTGTTACTGGGATGAGTGAACATAGTCCGCAGCGCCATCTAAAAAGGGTCGCCACCCTACTTTAGGGTTGCCATTCGATTATTTTGCTCAAGGACCTTCAGATAATTAAGGTTATGGGCAACATATCAAATCCAAAATGTCTTTGATATTTCACCAATGCGCGACATGCAACGCTTGCGGGAAGCAGCCAGCGCTGTGCCTATTGGATGCGTCAGACGGCATATCTGATATGTAGTACCCTGATTGCTAGTTCACGAAAGCTCTCTGAAGTCCATAAAGGGTCAACCGATCACTGACACGAGATTTTGTAGTAGTTCTCAATCGATTTTTACCCAAAATACTAAACGGTTGATAGCGTTTTGGGTATCAGGTACGGGAAAATTTATCCCTTAGAGCCGTTGTGACCCTCCAAGATACTTTATGAACTAGCAATCAGGGTATGTAGTATGTTTGGGGTCGCTGGGATTTCACAATGCACTTTAGGCTACTTCGGGAATTGTACCTGATCTACTCTACACCGACTCGTCGCAATACGGATAACACGTATGCGTTGTGGCTGGTGGTGGCGGTCTCCCTTCCCTCATCCGTCATTAATCACAAATCCATTGACTACCCCCACACCGGGTGCTATACTGCCTTTCCATCAACGATGACGGAAAAGAGTACGCGGTTAGCGTCGTTTAGAGAGGCAGATCCTCGGCTGCAAGGTCTGCTCGATTGGCCCCGCCGAACGTAGTTCCTGAGTTGGTACGCCGAAGGCCAATGCATTAAGTGCTTCAAGCTGAGTAAGCGTATCCGGGTTTTGCCCGTTACAGCGTCGAGAGTCCCTCACCGTGTGAGGGGAATTCAAGGTGGTACCGCGGAAGCTGCGCCTTTCGTCCTTGTACTGTACGAGTACTCTGGGATGTAAGGCGTTTTTGTTTGTGCGGTGCAAACAGATTAACGAGAATGAGGACAATCCGATGCAAACACTCCGTAATGATACGAACACTTTCTACGACTCGGTGGCGGATTACTATCATCTGTTTTATCGCGACTGGCACGCGACTCTTCAACGCGAAGGATCAGCACTACGACGCTTTTTCCGTGACCGCAATGTCAAGACAGTTCTGGATGCGTCATGTGGGCCGGGAACTCAGGCGATTGCACTGGCTCAGTTGGACTATGAAGTCACAGCGGCAGATCCCAGCTTCAATATGCTCCTGAAAGCTCGCGAGAACGCCTCAACTTATAAAGTAGCAGATGCTATTCGGTTTGTCCGTTCCAGCTTTTTGGATCTCACGCACGCGCTGGTTGGCCCTTATGATGCCATTCTCACGAAGGGCAATGCGCTGCCACACCTAATCACCGACGAGGAGATCAAACGCGCCCTCAGCAACTTCTACAAGCTGCTGCGACCCGGCGGCACAGTTTTGATCGGGATACGCGACTTCGACTTTTTGCTTGAAGATCGCCCGCGTTTTGTGCCACGTCAAGCGCACACCGATGATCCAGAGAACGAACATATCCTGTTCGATGTGTGGGACTGGTACGATGGCCCGCCCGTCACCGTCACGTTCAACACCTTTATCGTCAGCGGTAAGGAAATGACCTACACCGTTACCAAGCATCCAGTCACGTATCGGGCGCTTAGGCGTGACGAACTTATCCAGATGATGACCGAGGTTGGCTTTGTAGACATCAAAGCGGAAACGCAGCTTTGGGAGATCATGTACTCAGCGCGTAAGCCATAATTTTAGTGTATTAGCGTACTTCAAAGGGGAACAACCAAGCATGACTGTGCAAGAGATGCCTAAGAATTTCGACTTTGGCGAGGCTGAGTCGCGCCTCTATACATGGTGGGAGAGTCACGGTTACTTTAAGCCGGAAGTCGCGCCCGCCGATGCTGAACCGTTCGTCATCGCCATTCCCCCGCCCAATGTGACCGGGGAACTGCATCTCGGTCATGCCATGTTTGTCAGCCTCGAAGACCTAATGATCCGTTATGAGCGAATGCGCGGCAAAGCGGCGTTGTGGATTCCCGGTACAGATCACGCCGGGATCGCGACTCAGTTGCAGATCGAGCGAATGCTGCGTAACGAGGGAACCAGTCGCGAAGAAATTGGACGTGAGGAATTTCTATTCCGCACTTGGGAATGGAAGGAAAAGTATGGCAACGCCATCGTTAATCAACTGCGGCGGTTGGGCGCAAGCTGCGATTGGGATCGGCTCCGCTTTACGCTCGATCAATCGCTGTCTGTCGCGGTGCGTGAAGCCTTCATCACGCTCTGGGATCAAAAGCTGCTCTATCGTGGTCCCCGGCTGATCAACTGGAGTCCGGGGCTGCAAACCGCTGTGAGCGATGTCGAAGTCGAACGCTCCGAGGAACAAGGCACGCTCTATTACTTTAAGTACCCCGTCGAAGGTGGCGAATTTATCCCGGTTTCGACCACGCGCCCAGAGACAATTTTGGGGGATACAGCGGTGGCAGTCCACCCCGACGATGATCGTTTCAAGCATCTAGTCGGCAAAACTGCTTACGTCCCGCTGATCGAGCGCCCGATCCCGGTAATCTCTGACAGTTACGTGGATCGCGAGTTCGGCACAGGCGCACTCAAGATTACGCCCGCCCACGACTTTAACGACTACGAGATCGGCTTACGCTACAACTTGCCGATGATCAGTATCATGAACAAGGATGCCAGTCTCAACGCCAACGCCGGCCCCTATGCTGGCTTGGATCGCTTCGAGGCTCGTAAGAAAATCTGGGCGGATATGACCGCCGCCGGACTGACGATCAAGACGGAGCCGCATACGCTGCAAGTGCCACGCAGCCAGCGCGGCGGCGAAATTGTCGAGCCGATGATCAGCGAACAATGGTTTGTCAAAATGGAGCCGTTGGCAGAAAAAGCCATCGCCGCCGTGAAAGATGGACGTATCAAGATTGTGCCGGATCGCTTCGAAAAGGTGTACTTCAATTGGCTCGAAAACATCCGCGATTGGTGCATCAGCCGCCAATTGTGGTGGGGACATCGCATCCCAGCCTTCTACTGCCCCAACGGACACATTACCGTTCAGCGCGAGAATCCGGTGCGCTGTGCCACTTGTGGCAGCCGCGATCTGACGCAAGATCCTGATGTGCTGGATACATGGTTCAGCAGCGGGCTGTGGCCTTTTAGTACGTTGGGCTGGCCTGCCCAGACTCCCGATCTAGATCGCTTCTACCCGACAGATGTTCTCGAAACGGGCTACGACATTCTGTTTTTCTGGGTGGCGCGGATGATCATGATGGGCATGTGGTTCACCGAAAACATCCCGTTCCACACGGTATATCTGCATGGCTTGGTGCGCGACAAAAACGGCGAGAAGATGAGCAAGACCAAGAACAACGTGGTCGATCCGTTGATCATGATGGGTCAGTTCGGCACTGACTCACTACGCTATACATTGCTGACTGGCGGTACACCCGGTAACGATCAGAACATCTCGGAGGAACGGATCGAGTACAGCCGCAACTTCGGTAACAAACTGTGGCAGATCTCGCGCTTTATCATTAGCAATCTTGGCGAAGAAACCATCGCTGATCCCGCTGAGTTTATCACCGAATTGAGTGCGCCGGATCGCTGGATACTCAGCCGCCTGCAAGGGTTAGTGGGCAGCGTCCAGCGCTTGTTCGATACCTACCAATATGGCGAAGCAGGCCGCCAGATCAAAGAGTTCTTATGGGAAGAATTCGCGGACTGGTATATCGAGATCAGCAAGAATGCGCTATACGGTGACGATGCCCACGCCAAACAGATCACGCAGGCGGTGCTGCTCAAGGTGATCGATACGAATCTGCGCTTGCTGCATCCCTTCATGCCGTATATTACCGAGGAAATCTGGCGATTCTTGCCCGGTGAACACAAGCCGCTGATTCTCGCTGCGTGGCCTGTGAGCGATGCACGTTTTATCAACGCCGACGCAGAATCCGATATGGACTTGCTGCGTGATCTCGTGGTCAAGATCCGCAATGTGCGTCTCGAATACAGCGTCGATCCGGGGCGGCGCATTCAGGCCATTGCCACTGGACAGCCAACCACAGGCTTACAGATTGGGCAGTATGCCTACATTTTCTCGCGGTTATGCAATGTCGAGCAGTTGGACATGCTCAACGGCAAGGCTGCACCAGAACAATCGGCGGCTGTCGTGTCCGGCGATGTGACAGTCTATCTACCGCTGGCAGGCATGATCGATCTTGCCGCCGAGCGTACCCGACTCACCGAAGAACTCGAAATGATTAAAGGGCAGATCGCCAAAACACAGGGAATGCTAGCCAATGAGTCGTTTGTCAGCCGTGCCAAGCCTGAAGTCGTGGAGCGCGAACGTACCAAACTTGCAGATCTGACTCGCACTCGCGCCGCCGTCGAGGAACGGCTCGGTGGGCTGGTCGGTTAATGCGGCAAACGCCGGACTTGTGGTAAGCTAGTTTGGCGTTTAACTTCCGTAAAAGCAGGGGCAGATGAAAGAATTCCAAACCGCTGTCGAAGGCTGGCATGACTTTTATGTAGCGCTCAGTGCCGCCACAGCAACCCTCATGGGCTTATTGTTCGTGGGGATCTCGCTCAACCTTGAAATCATTAATCGCCAAGCGAATGCCGATCTGCGACTCGTCGCTAGCCAAACCTTTACCAACTTTATCGAAGTGGTGTTGATCTCCTTTCTGTTTCTGATTCCCAACCTAGTTCCAGCCGGTTTGGGAATACCAATGCTGTTTATGGGCGCTTATGCACTGTGGCATACAATCCGGCTAGTGCTGACAACCATGCGAACACATCCACATATGTGGACACAACGCAGGTTGTTCATTCAAGCAGTTCTGCCAGTAATCTGCTTTGCAGGCTTAGTTATCGTCGCACTCACTACACTGCTTGGGAACACGGATGGGCTGTACTGGCTGCCAGCTTTTCTACTGACTTTGATCGCGCTGGCGACTAACGGTGCGTGGGATCTGTTATTGCAAGTCCGAATGCCGAAAGATGGATCAGAGGCGAAGCCATAGAATCCCTCGTTACGCGGATCAAAAAGAGGGATTGCTCATTCAACCCCTCTCTAAAACGACCATTAAGATAACTTAGCTGCCTTGAGTAGCGGCGGGGGTTGCCATCTCCGAGCCGATCAGGTACTCGTCGAACCAGTCGAGGGTACGCTTGAGCGCGTCTTTAGCGGCATCGGCGCGGTATGACGGGCGCGTATCGTTGAAGAAGGCGTGCGGTGCATCAGGATAGGTGATCATCTCATTGGTCTTGCCCAGTTCCTTGAGCTTGTCTTCCCACTGCTTAATCTTAGCAGGGGGATTGCTTTGATCAGCCCCACCAAAGAGTCCTAGTACTGGCACTTTGACTT
>JBDTVG010000114.1:0-17345 GCA_040007395.1 Chloroflexota bacterium | reverse complement strand
GACCAGTACCAATATCATTGTCAGAATGCTCACCATGTCTATACTTGTACTCATTTGGAGCCTTGTCCTTTGATGAAGGTAGTGGTACTTCTCATCTTGGTCAACTCTCTTTTTTTGTCAATATCGATTCCACATTAGACATCTCTTATAAAATTACAGTAACGTCTACAAATAATTTTAATAGGTTCAGTACGGGAGCTAGGATACGAGTTACTGACTCTAAAGGGAAAGAGCTTGCACTTCAGAGTACAACTTCCGACGGCGTAACTGTCGATTTCTGGCACCAGATGACGGTAAAATATACATCGAAATAGTAGCTTCCATAGGTAAGGGTGGAGACTATATTGGAGATTTTTCGATCCGTTTAGACCAAATTCAGTAAACCTAATCGTCTGCACAGAAATTGCTTCATTTCGAATAGAAGTATCGTGGTGGGATGGAACGTTATGGAGAAGAAACAGATGGACAACCAGCCACCTCGTCAAACGGAAGCGTGGGGCAATGGGGCAACTTATGAACCCTATGTTGGACGGTGGAGTCGTTTGGTGGCTCCGCCGTTTTTGGCATGGCTAGGAGTGTCGTCTGGCAAACGCTGGCTTGATGTTGGGTGCGGAACGGGCGCGCTCACCCAAACTATTCTTCAACGAGCAGATCCAGTACACGTCAAAGGGATAGATCGTTCGGAAGGCTATATCGCTTTTGCTCAAGACCATATGCACGATGAAAGAGTCCAATTTGAAGTGGGCGATGCGATCGCCTTACCAGTTGAGACTGGCACTTATGACGCAACTATTTCGGCGTTGGTGCTCAACTTTGTTTCGAAACCTATCCAAGCCGTTGAAGAAATGGCACGCGCTACCAAGCGGGGGGGTATTGTCGCCGTTTATGTGTGGGATTACGCGGGGAAAATGCAATTGATGCGCCATTTCTGGAATGCGGCGGCGGCTTTAAACCCTCAAGCGTTTAGCTTGGATGAAGGGCAGCGTTTCCCAATTTGCAATCCAATCGCGTTAACCGAACTTTTCCAAGCCGCCAAACTTAATAACGTCGAAACATACCCTATCGACATCAATACGGACTTTACAGATTTCGAGGACTATTGGTCGCCTTTTCTCGGTGGTCAAGGCCCGGCCCCCAGTTATGCGATATCCCTCACCGATGAGCAGCGTACCGCGCTACGGGAACGCATACGCAATGGCCTTCCCTTCGCGCTGGATGGTTCTATTCCATTGGTCGCGCGAGTATGGGCAGTGCGGGGAGTGCGGTAAAGACATTTCATGACTTCCTACCCATACCGGATCGCCCGGTGTGCCATAAACGAAATTTCGTCTACACGATATGCGTTGTTCTTTATTTCACGAAAACCGATAGATTTTGAGAGCATCCGCAAGCTATCATAAAGGCGAAATGGCTACCAGAATCAGAGACTTGCTGGCAAAATTGATTCTATGACACAAAGACCTTTAGCGAACAAACGACGATCATCCCGCATTTCGGGCTTCTACCAGCGCACCATCTCAGAGCGGTTGGCATTGGTGGCGCAGTGGGCCGGACTCGACTCAGCCGAACAAGCGGTACTGCTCGGCATGACGGGGCTGAATGCGACGCAAGCCGATCAGATGATCGAGAATGTGATCGGAGTCTATGGCTTGCCGATGGGCTTGGCGACCAACTTTTTGATCAATGGCAAAGATTATCTGATCCCGATGGTCGTGGAAGAACCGAGTGTCGTGGCTGCGTGCAGTTTCGCCGCGAAACTGACGCGGGCTGGCAGCGGCTTTGCCACCAGCAGCGACGATCCGGTGATGATCGGTCAGATACAGGTGTTGGATGTCGATAATGTCTATGCAGCGGCAGGCCGTGTCTGGGACATCCGCCAGCAGTTGATGGATGCTGCCAACGATCCCACTTCGTCGATTGTCAGAAGCGGCGGCGGTCCGCGTGATATTGAAGTCCGCCCATTCCCAGAAACCGCCATCGGACCAATGTTGATCGTCCATTTGCTATACGATGTGCGCGATGCAATGGGCGCCAATGCGGTGAATACCGCTTGCGAACGCATTGCCCCCATGATCGAAGCGGCGGCAGGGGGACGAGTCAATTTGCGTATTCTCAGCAATCTCACCGATCATCGCAAAGTGCGGGCAAGCTGTACTATTCCAGCAGATGCATTGACTACTGAAACAACCCCCGGCAAAACCGTGATCCGTTCGATTGTCGAGGCGGCAACCTTTGCCGAAGTCGATCCATATCGGGCGGCGACTCATAATAAGGGCATCCTCAACGGCATGGATGCGGTGTGCATCGCCACAGGTAACGATTGGCGGGCGCTCGAAGCAGGCGCACATGCCTACGCCGCCAGATCAGGTCAGTATCGCAGCCTGACCCGTTGGTACGAAGATGGCCCAACGCTGCGTGGCCAACTGGAAGTGCCGTTGGCGGTAGGGACTGTCGGCGGCGCAACACGAGTACATCCCACCGCAAAAGTCGCCATGAAGATCCTCGGTGTCACGGGCGCACAGGAACTTGCCGAAGTGATTGCTGCCGTCGGGTTAGCGCAAAATCTCGCAGCGATCCGGGCGCTGGCAACGGAAGGCATCCAGCGTGGACACATGAGTCTGCACGCCCGCCAGATGGCAACAGCGGCGGGCGCAACTGCCGAGATGCTGCCGCGTGTCGTGGAGACGATGATCCTTGAAGGCAACATTCGTTTGGAACGCGCCAAAGAGATCGTCGCGCAACTGCGGGGGACTGCCAGCTAACAGGTTGTAAAGGTGGAGAGTTTCAGCAATGGGAATCGATGAACTGTTAAACGAAAAACGCAGTGACATTTTGCGGATTGTTGCCAAACATGGCGCGGCGAATGTGCGGATCTTTGGCTCAGTGGCACGCGGTAAGGCTGGCCCCACCAGCGATATAGATTATATAGATTTCCGGCGACTGTTCAGCCCCGTGCTGATTTACCACCGACCTGATCAGTTACGAAATTTCCATATAATCTGAAGAGATCTATGTTACATAGACGCATTTTCATATTGGCGTGTAGTTTCTTGATGCTGTTTCCATTAGCAGGAGTACAGGCTGCTCCTGATTTGGGTGTCGTGATGCTCGATGATAAGCAACTTGATCTCAACACAGGAGTGATCCTGCCGACAAAATCGGTTTACCAACAACTCGATCTAAACGATGACATACAATTTTCTCCCGATCATCATCATGTTGCCTATATGAGCATTGATAAAGTGGGAGACACCCTTGAAACAACAACGGGGACGTTGTTTATCGCACCTGTTGATATACTTGGCAATATTGGTAAAGGGATAGCCATACAACAGAACACGCCAGTGCCATATTCTGTTGGCGCTAGTTTGGTGACTATTCAAATGGAATACGAGTGGTCGCCGAATAGCCAGTGGCTAATCTACCAGTGGCAGGTAGGTGATAAGATTCACTATCTCAATATGGTTGATGTGAATGGCAAGTCGCAGTTCAAATCGCCGTTTTATTTTCCGAATGGCATTCAATTCGATTCATGGTCAGCAGATGGAAAATACTTATCGGCTTTCCTTAATGGACGATTTGCGTTCATTCGCTTTCCCAATATTTACATTACTTATCCTCTGCCAGACGGAATGCAGCCTCTCGGCAGTTTATGTGGAACAGACTTCGATTCAGGCTCAGTATATTGCTCAATATGGTCGCCTACGGGACACCTTATCATTTTCGGAAAACCTAATGGTGATAAAGCGCAAATGCTCATCGTTGATCCCGATAAAGCGAAACCTATTGTGACAGTCGATATTCCAGCAGGGCAAAAGTATCAAAGCCCAATCTGGTCGCCAGACGGTGCTTCAATCGCCTTATTCTCAATTGAAACCTATGACCTTCACAAGGGACATATCGATCTCGTCAATTGGGATGGTACAACCACGCCAATAACGGATGCGGGAGCTATGCCCGCTGCTGGCGAAAGTCGTCCCTATATTGATATGGATTGGTGTGACGCAGATACGCTATTTTACGCTGACGCGAACACCTATAGACTCAAGGGCTTCGTGGTAAAAAATCATTTCGGTTTCGCGGTTCCGCCCATCACACCGCCAGAAAATAGTTTTTCGGTGGCTGATTATTTTAAGCTGTTCCGTAAATGCCGTTATATGCTCCAAACAACGGATGATAATCCCGCGATTCTTGATCTACAAACGGGCAAATCCGTTACACTCAGCGCTTCACCTGCGAATTCTTTCGATTGGGAACCTGGTGATCATGCCATTGCGCTTGGTGATCAGACCATTACGTGGGCAAACGCCGATGGGAGTAAAATCCACAGCTTTAAAACGGACACGGATTTCGTACCGCTAGATTGGTCATCCGATGGGCAATATATGATCTATGCTGCACCTCAGAATCATCCGACAGCGTTTCATCTGGCAGATTTGAATATGACTTATCGGGCTGATCAAGCTAGGGATTGGATCATCCTCGATGGTGTTAAGGGCAATCTCAAAGCGATCTTTGCGCCAGACAGCAATTCTGCTGTCCTGACAACGGACACTCAGACCGTTTTATATAATCTACCAGATGAACATCGTCTCTCGCTCAAAATGATCCCAACCCTGATTTCTTGGTCACCGGATTCGAGATACTTTATCCTATACGATAAAACAACAAACGTGATCGATCTTTATAGCGCTACTGGAGTCCCGTTAAAACACTTTGGTGGAATTCCTCAGTTCAATACATTGACATGGGGCAGCCATTCTAAGCAATAATGTGTCAGGGTAAGCAGTTGCAGATTTCCTTGTTGATGGATTGGAAAATTGTAGGTGGGGTGGCGGCGGATTACTGATGGATTTGCAGGAATTGTTAGGACGCAAAGTAGATCTGGTCACAGTTGAAGATTTACATTGGTCGATTCGCGATAAGGTAATCAAGGAGGCTATATCTTTATAACCACCATTCACTTAACTGGACGTATCACCCCGACGGGCGAATTGGAGGCCAAGCTGCCCGAAGGATTACCGCCGGGTGAAGTTGAGATCATTCTTCATCTATCGGAAACAGAAGTGCCTTTGACCCAACAAGAATTGGACGAAGCCTTTGCGTTTCGGCCTACTTCCGGGGCGGAAATTGCTACATCCAGTGTTGTTGGTGCGTGGGCAGACTTGGGTATCACTGATAGTGCGGCGTGGGTCGAAGAAGTGCGGCGCTACGCATAAATTGTTTTGCGTTAGCTTGCCCTCACCCCCAGCCCCTCTCCCTCAGGGCGAGGGGAGCAAATGCCGATGGTTTGGAAGTCCCTCGCCCTGAGGGAGAAGGGATTTAGGGTGAGGGTTGCGTAACAAAGATAGCAACTGACAATATCAAAAACTACAGTCTTTTATTTACAAGCACATCAGAATAATGATTGAAACGGTAAACATGGAGATGCTATAGAATGACCAACGGAATGCCCTTTGACGACGTTCGCAATCTGATGAAAAGTAATGCACCGGTAGGTATTGTCGGCTACGGGGCGTATATCCCACGCTACCGACTGCCCGCCGCCGAAGTCTCTCGCGTCTGGACAAACAGCCTCGGCGGCACACCGATCACTGAAAAAGCGGTGGCTGGCCTTGATGAAGACGTGATCACCATGTCGATTGAAGCGGCACGTAACGCACTCGCCCGCGCCCAGATCGATCCCACACAGATTCGCGCCGTGTGGGTTGGCTCAGAAAGCCACCCCTACGCAGTCAAACCGACTAGTACTACTGTCGCGGAGAGCATCGGCGCAGTGCCGAATACACAAGCCGCCGACTGGGAATTTGCCTGCAAGGCGGGTACAGAAGCACTACAAGCGGCGATGGGCTTTGTCGGGAGTGGCATGGCGGCCTATGCGCTGAGCATTGGCATGGACACAGCGCAGGGTCGTCCCGGCGATGCCCTTGAGTACACAGCGGCCTCTGGCGGCGCGGCCTATCTGGTTGGGCCAGAAGCTGAGTCGCTAGCCGTGTTTCAGGGATCGTATAGCTATGTCACCGATACGCCTGACTTCTGGCGACGGGCCGAGGTGCGCTACCCCTCACATGGAGATCGCTTTACGGGGGAGCCATCCTACTTCAAGCATGTCGTCACGGCAGCAGAAACGCTCATGCACATGATGGGAACGCAGCCTTCTGACTACACTTACGTCGTGCTGCACCAACCAAATGTAAAGTTCCCGGAGCGCGCCGCTAAACAACTTGGCTTCAACGCCGCACAGATCAAGTATGGACTGCTGGCAGGTGAGATCGGCAATGTCTATGCGGGGTCATGCTTACTTGGCCTGACAGCAACTTTGGACGAAGCCCAGCCCGGTGATCGTATTCTATGTGTCAGCTATGGTAGTGGGGCAGGATCGGATGCCTTCGACATCCGTGTCACCGACGCGATCACTGAGCGCAAAGATCGTGCTACCAAGACTCGCGAATACATCGCCCGCCGCACACCCATTGATTACGCCCTTTATTCGCGCTATCGTGGCAATCTGGCGACAGAGTAAGGATCGGATCACAAAGACATGCTGCAAAATACCGCCATTATTGGCATAGGGCAAACGTCAGTCGGTGAACATTGGGATCTCTCGTTGCGCCAGATCGCCTATCAGGCGATGCAAGCGGCGCTAGATGATGCTGGATTGCAAAGCGTCGATGTAGTCATTGTGGGCAATGCGTTGGGCGGAGTCGTCAGTAATCAAAATCATTTGGGGGCGTTGGTCGCGGATTTCGCCGGGATGCGCGGCATTGACGGTGTGCGGATCGAAGGAGCCGATGCGTCGGGCGGGCTAGCATTACATCAGGGTTGTTTGATGGTAGCTGGTGGGTTGGCTCAAACGGTCATGGTTCTCGGTGTAGAAAAAGTGACCGATGTGGTGGGCAGTACGCGTAATACTGCGTTGGCGACCTTTCTGGATAACGATTATGAGGCGGCACAAGGGGCGACTCCGGCGGGCATGGCAGCCCTCTTGATGCGCCGCTACATGCACGAATATGGAGTCCAGCTTGCCGACTTCGCCAATTTCAGCGTAAATGCCCATGCCAACGGTAGCAAGAATCCGAATGCTATGTTCCGCAACCTGATTAAAGCAGATCGCTTTGTCAGTGCGCCGTTGGTCGCTGACCCGCTGAACCTGTTCGATATTGCGCCGGAAGCCGACGGCGCAGCCGCCGTGATCTTAACTAGTGTTGAGCGTGCCGCCGATATGGTTCCGCAACCTATTCGCATTCTGGGCAGTGCCGTTGCCACCGATACCCTCGCGCTCCATGATCGACTCGATCCGTTGTTCTTAGCAGCGGTGCAGCGTTCGGTGACGCAGGCTTGCCAACAAGCGGCGATTGCTCCGCATGATGTAGATCTGCTAGAACTGCACGATGTTGCTACGATTATCACGACCCTTTCGCTTGAGGCTAGTGGCTTTGCATCACGCGGCGAAGGTTGGCAAATCGCCGTCGAAAACCAGATCGGCCTGACAGGTCAACTGCCCATCAGCACGTTTGGTGGACTTAAGAGCCGGGGCAATCCGCTTGGCGCAACTGGAGTCTATCAGGCAGTTGAAGCGACTCTGCAATTGCGCGGTGACGCTGGTGACAATCAGGTGGAACATGCTGAGTTGGCAATGACCCAAAATCTTGGCGGTCTTGGCAGTACAGCAGTAACACACGTCTTTGGGAAATAACGCGCCTTCCTTGCGAAAACCGCGTCATTTCCACAGAATTGAATAGGATTTGAATGCTTTTGGAAGCTCTCAAAACCGATGTGATAGGTTTTGAGAGCTTCTTTTTGGTATATTTGTGATTGTAAGTACAAGCAACGCAATCGTTATCGAATCGCTATCAATCGGCTAACCGCCGTAACTGAGGACACTGAAATGCAAATTGCACAAAACTGGCGCTTAAAAAATCAACGGTATGCTCTCAAGGGTACACAATGCCAGCATTGCAATAAAGCGATCTTCCCCCCGCGTGAAGTTTGCCCATACTGCGAAGCGAAAACCCCAACGCTCTACGAAGTAAAGCGTGAGTCACTGAATCTGGGTGCGAACAACACCCCACTCCAACGGGCCGCCCGCTAGTAGATTCAGGAGATTATTATGCAAATCGCGCAGAACTGGCGCTTAAAAGCACAACGCTATACACTGGTTGGTGAACAATGTCCCGCGTGTGGGCATTATATTTTTCCTCCGAGGGATGTTTGCCCCGACTGCACGGCGGAGGCCAAGACAGTGTTTCAGTTCAGCGGTAAAGGTGAGATCTACAGTTTCACCATCATTCAGGATGCCCCGGCTGGTTTCGAGGAACAAGCGCCCTATATACTGGCGATTGTCAAACTCGATGAAGGGCCAATGTTAACCGCCCAACTGACTGATCTTGATGGGCCAGTGGAGATCGGAATGCGCGTCGAGATGGTGACGCGCAAACTTCGCAGCGAAGGATCGCAGGGCATGATCGTCTACGGCTACAAGTTCCGCAAAGCCGTTACTGCATAATCCTGATTAGCTTGAAATTTATAGCGGCGAACCAGTTTGGTTCGCCGCTTTTGTTTGTATAATTGATAGCTCTTCACTTGTCGTTTTGTTACGAACAGGCAATTTCGCTATACTGAAATCATTACGTGCCTGAACCCCTAGATCGCCCAAAACATATCGGACTGAGGACATAGGCTAACGCATGTTCAACATCTTCATCAGCTACCGACGTGACGATAATGGGGATATTGCCGGACGCATTTACGATTACTTGACTCAGCCGCTTGGCCCATTCCCTACCAGCGACGTGTTCAAGGATGTGGACTCGATTCCGTTGGGGGTGCATTTCAAGAACCATCTTGAACAACAGATGCAGCAGTGCGCTGTATGCTTAGTTGTCATTGGCCCGCGTTGGGCGGATATTACCGACGCAGCGGGACGGCGACGCTTTGACGATCCCAGTGATTTTGTGCGGATCGAAGTCGAGTCAGCGCTACAACGGGGTATTCCGGTGATTCCCCTGCTGGTGTCAGGGGCGACCATGCCCGATGGAAGCAAACTACCCACAACTTTATCGGATCTGCCCTATATGAACGGGACACGCATAGGCCGTGATCCTGATTTCAAGCCGGATATGGCACGACTTATGCGGGCGTTGCAACATTTGACACAACCGAGCGTTGCTCAAATATCGCAACCACCAAGTGCCATACCAACGTCTGCCGCCCCACAGCAAGAGAATCTTATCATTGAGTATCATAACAATTACCTCGGCCAATCAGGCAAGATAGCAATTGAAATTCGTCCGCGATTCGGTGAAATCAGACATTGGCGATGGGCATTTCCAAGTGCAGGCGATCAGCCAATCTACTGGGGGGCAGGAACAGCTAATGGTGGAGGGCTTGGCGGATTTATGATGGAAGTCCTAGAAGGTGAATTCTCCGACATCGGCGGAATACTTATGAAATTTGTAGGAGCAGGAACTTCACTGACACAATCAACTTCAGCATACGTTGTATTTGACCAGAAACTACCCACCAAATTATTATTTAGTGTAGCAAAAGAAGCATACAGCATGGAGGTCGAATGGAAAATAGTCTTGTGAACGATAGTGTCGAATAACATGCCACTTATCTCGCCGTTAGGTAGAATGTAGACGTATGGTGCCTAACTATTAAAGTCATGATATGAAAAGGAAATTGATTATGAGCGATCAACTTGATATGTACTCTGATGCAATCCCTCTATCACCGTTTGAACGTATTAAGCAAATAGATCCTGACGGTAACGAGTTTTGGTCAGCACGAGATTTGCATGAAATTTTACAATATGGTGCTTACCTCAAATTTAAAAACGTTCTCCTCAAAGCACGATAGCCTGTGAAAACAGCGGAAATGATCCTGTAGACCATTTCGCCCAAGCAGCGCGCATGGTCGAGATTGGTTCTAACGCAAAACGTGAAGTTGAGGACATGCACTTATCCCGCTATGCCTGCTATTTAGTCGTCCAGAATGCCGACCCTTCTAAAGAAATAGTGGCATTGGGGCAAACCTACTTTGCGGTTCAAACGCGCCGTCAAGAAGTCAATGACGAAGCGACACGTAGAGAATTAACCGAAGATGAGCGCCGCTTGCTGCTTCGCCAAAAAGTGAAGCATCAAAACACCGATCTGGCTTCAGTGGCAAAAGGTGTAGGGGGTGATCACGCCACAAGACTTCGCCGTTTTCCAGAATCACGGTTATAAGGGGCTGTACAATGGCCTTTCGGCAGAGGATATTCACCGAAGAAAGAAACTCAAAAAGAGTCAGCATATCCTTGACCACATGGGGACTACTGAATTAGCCGCCAATCTTTTTCGCAGCACCCAAGCAGAAGAAAAACTGCGCCGGGATGAAATACAAGGCAAAGAGGCGGCGAATCAAGTTCACTATCAGGCGGGGATCGTGGTGCGTCGTGCTATCGAAGAACTGGGCGGTACTATGCCGGAGAATTTGCCAACTGCCGAGAGCATCAAAAAAGCAGAGCGTGAACAGAAAAAGCGACTAGCCGCTAAAAACGCCAGCGAATAATCGGGATAAATCGGCTCACGCCCCACTAATTTGATTCATCCCTAATTGCCGGACTCGCTCGAAAAGGCGATTACCTCGACATAGTGATCCACAACATCCAGATCGGGACGATGTGTTTCCAACCAGTTCACCAGATTATCGAGGAGATGTTGCGCGTGGATCGCGCTGGTGGAGACTGTCGAGACACCTAGCGTCGTAGCCTGCCACGCATCGTGTAGATCGACCTCGGCGGCGCTAACGTTGAATTCCTTGTGCAAGCGTGCAATCAACCCTTTGAGCAAACTGCGCTTTTCCTTGAGAGATCCCATCCCCGGCAGATTCAGTTCGATGGTACAAGCACCGATGACCATTTTGGTATGAACGCTGATGGACAGCGCATGTAAAGATACGATAGTGTCCGATTGTAACACAGCACCACGTGATTACAATCAGCGTTGATTCTAGAATCGCTGGGTTTATGTTCCTGCCATTGCCACGACAAACGCAATCGCCTGATCCTGTGTATGACTCAAGCTGATGTCCCAGATCGTGAGGTTGAGTTCGGCGGCGAGTTGGGCGGCTGCGCCATGCAAATGCAGCACAGGCCGCCCCAGTGGATCGCTGCTCACTTCAATATCGATCCAGCGTACCGTGCCAATACCTGAACCAAGCGCTTTTGAGACTGCCTCTTTCGCGGCGATGCGTGCGGCTAACCGCTGCGGTTGACCTTCACATTCGCGACGTTCGTTTTCGGTGAAGAATCGCGCATAGAAGCGATCCCCATAGCGCTCAACACTACGCGCCACCCGCGCCACATCCATCAGGTCTACGCCTACCCGCAGCATAAAATAATTAGCCTAACGCTTCTGATTGAGGGTAACTTACTTTGAAATTCGCGCCGATCTGAGTCGATGTAGATTCTAGACTCCCCCTCTCTGTTCGCGGAGAGGGGGTTGGGGGTGAGGTAAATGCACAACCATATCCAAGCGATTCGATTACCGTTCGATCTTTGGGCCAGCTACCGCCAACACATAGGCTGTTGACGAAAGATACTTCTGGGCAGCCCGTTGTACCTGCTCCCGCGTGATCGCGTTGATCATCTCTGGGTAATGACGTAGATAGTCCAGACCGAGATTGTACATTTCCATATTGAGGATCATCGACGATACGCCTTCATTGCTTTCCAGATTCAAAGGCAATCGTCCGGTAAAATTGGCTTTGTTGTCGGCAAGATCCTGTTCGCTAACCAGTTCATTGGTCATGCGCTTGATCTCGACCAAAATGCTATCAATGGCCTTGTAGACGTTAGCAGGGTTTACACCCGATGAGACTTGCCATGGTCCCGGCCCCATACCGCCGCTGACTCGGCTGCCCGTGTAGTAAGCCAAGCCTTGATCTTCGCGCACGGTTTTGCCCAAACGACCCATCATGCCGAACACACCGAGAATACTGTTGGCGAGATTCGCGGCCTGAAAGTCTGGGGCAAAACGCGATGGCCCAACCCAGCCGAGGATAATATCGGACTGCGACTTGCCGGGAACAACGCCAAATTGCTGCCGTGCTTCGTACAATGTGGCGATAGGTGGCAGCGCGGGAACGTCGGGTTGCGCTGGATTTTGCCAGTCACCGAAGATTGCCTTGACATCTTGAATCGCGTCTTCGGCCTTGACCGCACCGACAATGACGATAATCATGCCGCGTGGCCCATAATTGGCGGCATGAAAAGCCGCCATCTCATCCAGCGTAAAGGCTGTGACCGTCTCAACTTCGCCGTATAGATTGCGACTATACGGATGATCCATTGGATAGGTCAATTTACGGAAAGCTTCGCTGGCTACCGAGCGTGTATCCTGAGCGCGAATCTTTAGCCCGGTCAGGATCTCGCCGCGTAGCCGTTCGGTCTGGTCAATTGGGAATGATGGGTAACGCAGCGCATCCGACAGCAGATTGAGCAAGGTGGGCAAATCTTCGGCAAGGCTTTTGCCGCTAAAGCCGCTGGTATGTACGCCACTGCCAATGCCTAGACTCGCGCCTAGACTTTCCAGCGTTTCATGGATCGTGTCGAAATCGCGGTTATGCGTGCCGCGCATCAACGCTCCAGCAACGATATTTGAGAGGCCAGCTTTGTCGGCGGATTCAAAGATGCTGCCCGTCTGGATCAGCCCATTGAGGATGACCGACTGCGTGACGAAGTTTTCGTAGACCAGCACAACAATCCCGTTGGGCAATACCTCACGTACAATATTGTCGGTACTGGGCAGCGTAGTGGCCTTGTTCACGGGACTACTCGTCTCCATCGTATTCTCCGTCTGCGTCGTCCGCTTCGCCGGTGGGAACCAACCAGCCCACCGTTCGCTGTGAAGGTTGCAGATACTTCTGTGCAACTTCGTGTACATCGTCTAAGGTGACGGATTGCAATCGTTCCTCGAAGGTGATAAACCATTCGTAATTGCCCGCAATATGCTCATAGTAGGCCAGCATAAACGCCTGATTGGTCACTGTTTCGCCACTATAAGCGAATAATGCTCGTGCCTGTTTCTTGGCTTTGTCGAGTTCCGCCTGTGTGATCTCGCCGTTGATAGCTTTGTCTAGTTCGGCAAAAACCGCCGCCTCGACTTCCTCAAGAGTACGACCATCGCGCAGCGTCACGTCGATGCCATACAAATACGGATCAATCGAAGGCAGCAGGCCAGAGCTAAAGTTTGCCGCCAGTTCCTTCTTGACCAATGCTTGGTACAGCCGCGAAGTCTTGTTACCAACTCCGCCACCACCAAATCCACTGGCCCCGCCGAGAATGCTGTCTAGCATATAGAGCTTGATCCAGTCGGGATGCACCGCTTCGGGGACGCGATAGGCAATCGACAGGACGGGCGTTGGCGAGGGTCGCTCGATGCGGAGGCGGCGTTCGCCCTGCTGTGGCGGTTCGGGGCGTACAAAAGTGCGCGGCAGTGTTTCCGCCGGGAGCGCACCAAACAGCGCTTCGATCTGGGCGATCATTTCTGTCGTGTCAAAATCGCCGACCACCGCTGCAATCGCATTGTTGGGCGCGTAGTAGGTTTTATAGTGCTGAAATAGATTATCGCGGGTCATGGTTTCGAGATCGGTCATGTCGCCAATAATCTCGTGATGGTAGCCATGTACACGGAAAATCATCGCTTGCAGTTCTTCATTGAGCCAGAACGTCGGGCTGTTTTCGTGGCCTTGTCGTTCCGAGATAATCACCGTGCGCTCCGATTCGACTTCTTCAGGGTCAAAGCGGGCGTTAGTCATCCTGTCGGCCTCGGCCCGAAGGCCGAGGCCGATCCGGTCAGCGGGCAGAGTCTCGAAGTAAGCCGTATAGTCGAAGGACGTTTGTGCATTCCACATGCCGCCCTCACGATCTATAGCCTTGTCGAGATAGCCCGCCGGAAATTGATCGGTGCCTTTGAACATCATGTGTTCAACCCAATGCGAGACCCCGGTTAACCCGGTTGGCTCGTTGCGGCTTCCGATCCGGTACAGCACCCACCAGCTTGTCACTGGGGCGGTATGCTGTTCTTTGAGCAACACGGTCATGCCATTTGGCAGGATGTGCCGTGTAACGTTATTCGTGATTGCCATTCGATTTGCCGTTACCTTGTTCTAACGTTCCTTTGAAACCGCGTCCAACACCACGATACTTGAAGCCAATTTCCTTCATTTGCAGACCATCATACAGATTACGCCCGTCGATCATGATTGGCTGCTTCATCTCGTCATGGATCTTTTGCATATCCAGCGATTTGAATTCGTTCCACGGGGTAGCGACGACCAGTGCATCGCTGCCGTTTGCCATTGCATAAGGATCGCTGCACAGCTCGATATAGGGAGCCATCCGCGCCACATTCTCACTCGCTACGGGATCGTAGCCACGCACCTTCGCCTTGAGGTCGTTCAGCAGTCCAGCGATCACGATGGCTGGCGACTCGCGGATGTCGTCGGTGTCCTGCTTGAAGGCCAAACCCAATATTCCAATCGTCTTGCCTTCGACATTGCCAAGCATATCTTGCAGCTTGAGGACAATCTGCTTGCGCTGTGTCTCGTTGATGCCCATCACGGCTTCCAGCAGTTCAGGGTGTGTCCCGTTCACTTGCGCCATGTATGCCAACGCCTTCACGTCTTTCGGAAAGCAGTTATGTGCGATCAAGCCGGAAGATGCAATTACTGTACCCGTGCTAGTCTCAAGGCTGTAGACACTGGTTTCTACCTGCTCGTATTCAATGGCAATTACAGTCAGTGCCGCATAGGACTCGGTGCGTACAAAACCGCGCTGCTTGATATGCCGTTGATACCCTGCCAGTACCGTTTCCATCTTTTCGCGACGCTTCTCACCAAAGACATTCGTGAGAATAGTCAGTTGATCGTAGCCGCTGACGCGCAGAATATAAGCTGGTTGCGTAGATTTGTTCATCCAGCGAACCCGTATGGAAGGTACGATACCTAGTGTCTGCAAAAGCAATGTCATACCATCGGACAGCGCTTTGCTGACAGTTGCATACTCAAGCATCATATTCTTGCCGTCTTGAACAGTAGTCAATGCACCGTCACCGCTGAATGCACCTCGGATGAGTTCATGGCGCAGTTCTGGCTCAACATTGAATACCAGTCTCGGCAGCGCTTTATCTTCGGAACGAACACCACATTTCAGTACATCGCGTATTAACCAAGCGAAAATACGTGACGAAACAACTGTAGTGTTTGCATGGGTTGATAGACGGTTGATAAACTTCATACCATAGCGGCTCAAAATGCTCTGAATATTGCTGATGTATTCGGTTTCATTCTCGTGGAAGCTGAACCCGATACGATCACGCTGCGCCCCAGCACGACCTGTCTCACGAGAGATAAAGCCCTCAGCCAGATAGTAACCACACAAACGCAACAGATCAGCGTCTACCTCGATGATCGCGTTGATTTTGGTTGCTGCACCCTTAGCCGTATAAAGCTGTAGCTTCTCAGGCTGGACGTTTAGTACATCAAGATCCGTCAGGTAACGGAACAGAGTCAACGACATTCGATTATTCTGCTTGATCTCATGGGGATACTTGAGCATTTCCGTAGGAATATACTTTGCAAACTGAGCATATTGTTCTACGAAAGATTGATCAGTAGATGAGACATACACGTCGGCTTCGAGTTCCGTACCGCGTAGCAAGTCGATCAAGTTTAGGGCTGATGGTGCTTCAACGGTTGGCAATTCGGTGAGTGCCATAAGCTGATCACCGGGAGCAACCTTGTTTGCAGGAACGATCTCGAACCCAGATGCAGTACGAATGATTACTGGGTGGTCAGCAGTTACACGCAGCGAACGTCCCATACTTGTGACAATGTTAACCATCGTTCCTACGTAAGGACGGCGTGTGATCGCGGTAACGGCTGCCAATGTTGGCTTGCCCGTTTCCAGATCAAATGCCAAGACACGTTTGTCAGTTGGCACAATCACTTCGACAGAATCGCCTTGATACGGCATTCCTGCTTTGTCAAAGATTGTCTGAAGGGTTTCTGCGGCAACATTAGGGCTATTGAGGGCGAACACAGTTTCCGTACCCTCGAAGCACGATCCACCATATCCCACTCCCGGTTCAAGGAAGTGATGACCGATACGCTTGTCATAGCCCATGCCCTGCGCGACTTCCTTCACATCTGCGCCGAGTGCTTCGCAGATGTTGGCGATCTCGTTGATGAAACTGATACGAGTGGCAAGGAAGGCGTTCGAAGCATACTTGATCATCTCCGCAGTGCGGAGATCGGTAACAACAATGGGCGCACGCAGCGGCAAATGCAACTGGGCCACCCGTTCGCAGGCTTCGGGATCTGTCGAGCCAAGTACAGTACGATCTGGGTTGAAGAAGTCGCGGATCGCTGTACCTTCCCGCAGAAATTCTGGGCAGCTAATCACCGAGAACTTGATCGGCTTGGGTTGGTTCTCGCGAACAATGCTGGCAACCCAGTCGCCTGTCCCTACAGGAACCGTCGATTTGTTGATAATGATAAGGGGCTTTTCCATGTTTTTGGCGATGGATTCTGCTGCCATTCGCACATATTGTAGGTCGGCTTCACCGCTAACGGCTTCGGGCGTGCCTACACAGATAAAAACGAAGTCGGCATCCTTGAGGGCTTCCTCATACTTGGTCGTAAAGTTGAGACGCTGCGCCTTGATATTGCGCTCAACGATCTCCTTGAGGCCGGGTTCATAGATAGGCAGGATACCCTGCTTGAGGTTTTCGATACGTTTTTCGTTGATGTCAAGGGCAATGATGTGATTGCCTAGTTCGGCAAAACAAGTTCCCGTGACAAGCCCTACGTATCCAACGCCGACGACACAGATGTTTTTCATGGGTGAGTTTGTCTCCTTACAACAATGGTTTGAGTGTATCGTGTCTGCCCAGATCGCTCAATCGGGGTTGACTAATTTAGCTAGTCGGGCAGAGTTTCAGCCAGAAGACTTGCAACAGCCTTCTTGGCGATCTGGACTGAGTAATTGGTTCCCCGATCCCAAGGATAAACTTGGCTCATGCTGGCTAAATACAGTCCGGGGATTGGCGTGCGTAGATCTGGCACATTCCGCGAATGATTGACCAGTGGGATCGGTTGGGCATACGGAGCGCGGAAAACATAGCGCTTGCGTATCCACGCTGGCGTGAAGTTCGGATTGAATGCCTTGAGCGCACCGATAAACCGTTCGGCAAGTTCCGCCTCACTGAGTTTGAAATACTCATGGTCTGTGGGGACATAATCGCCACAGTAGACAATATGGTCGCCGCCGTAGTGAGCGGAGTCCATGTAATTAGTAT
>JBDTVG010000113.1:0-14989 GCA_040007395.1 Chloroflexota bacterium | reverse complement strand
TTACTTTAACTGATAAGGCTGCCAGAGATCGTAAGTTACCCATGTCAGTAGAGGTATGTGTTGTGCACGGAAGAATCGCTGTTTTAGCACTTTCTGGCGATAATAACGATGAAACTGTACCGTTCTCAGTGAAATACTGGGTGCAACGATTTGGCCCCCCCAACATAGTTACTTGGTCTTATATGGATTGGACCTATAGAAACCTTATTTGGTCGAAAATAGGGCTTGCGCTGGAAGCCAGAATTGAAACGAACAACCTGAGCCGCGATCCAGATCAGGTATACGCTGAAGCAATTATCTATTTTCCACCCGCTCAGTCTGCTGGCGATTTATCTTCATGGCCGTTTTCCGGTTTGCGCCACACTCCACCTAATGTATCCAATGACACCAACATTTTTGATGAAAACCCTTTCGATTTTAATGCCATGCTTGGCGCTGAAACCCCATCTCCAATTGCCTTGCCAACTCAACAGCCCTGAAAATCGCGCAATCTTGGATTATTTGTAGCTACAGAGGTCAACAAGCTCGTTGGTTCAACCAAGTTGACAGTTGCGGTAGTATTACAGCCGCAGTTAAGGCGGCAAAAGGCAAGGCGACGACGATAGTGAGTGAGTTTAGGGCGAAGTTGGTGACGACGAGGCCAACTTCGTCTTTGGCAAGTTCAAAACATTCCTCAACTTTCCAGCATTGCCCAGCGACATTGACCAAACTTTCCAGAAAGTTACAGAGCAAGCTGTTCCATCAACCGTTGATAGCTTGGTGACTGTGGCATAAACACATAGCGCACCGGGATCACTGTTGTGTGTGTCCCACCGATGCTCCGCAAGTGTGTAACCGCCGCCATCAACTGTTTGCTAGGGACGATAATCGTGGCGCTGTACCACTGCCCGTCGTCTTTTTCGGGCGTGTTCGCTGCATAGATTGGCGCAACGGTTGGCCCTTGCAATCCGCCTGTGACGGGGTTGGAAGCCACCGCGTGCGCTACGCTATCCGCTGTTGCGCCGCGAATGTTGGCGGTCAGTTGATAATATTTGCGCCCGTGCAGCGACCCATCGATCATTTCCAGCAGCATTCGCGCCGTATCCAACACTTCAGGACGTTCACGCAGCCGCCGCAAATTCCCGATCAGGCAAGCATTCGACTCCAGCAAAATCCCATCACCAAGCGGCTTCAAATGATTCTCGCGTAGGGTTGTACCTGTGGCGCTTAGATCTACGATGATGTCGGCATAGCCAAGAGTCGGTGCGGCCTCGATAGCACCTTCGGCCTCGACAATCGTGAAATGATGCACGCCATGTTGGTGCAAAAACTGTCGGGTTAGGTTAGTAAACTTAGTGGCGACCCGCAAACTGCGATGCTTCTGTTCGCGGAAATCTAGCGCAATGTCGGCAATGTCCATCATCGTTTCCACGTCGATCCATGCTTCTGGCACTGCTAGCAAAAGCTGGCAACCGCCGTAACGCAAATTATCGTGTAGCACGATTACGTTCTCATTTTCGCCCGCCAACTCCTGTGCCACATCCAGTCCGCTAATCCCCAAATCAACCGTGCCATCCACAACCTTATACACGATGTCCGTTACCCGCTGAAAAAGCACATCAAGATTGGGCAGATTCGGGACGGTAGCAAGATACTGGCGCGGGTTGGTCTGCACCACACTCAGATCACAGGCTTTCAGAAAGTCTAATGTCGGATCGGCTAACGCGCCTTTGCTGGGCAGTGCAATCGTTACCCGGTGTTGCGTCGTGTCTTTATGGTTGAGCAGCAATTCGGCTTCATGTTTGGTTATGTTTTTGGTCACGATTTACTTCCAACCTGTCGGATTAACTCGGTCAAATCACAGGTTAATTGGATTCCGGTGTGCATATCGCGTAATGTAATCTGGTTAGCGTTGCGTTCCGCTTCCCCAACAATGACTACATAGGGTGTGCCTTGCTTATTGGCTCTAGCCAGTGCTTGGGACAGATTACGGGTCGGCGGGATGAACAGTTCAGTATTGACATGTTCACGCAGCACCATCGCCACCCGTGCTGCTTCGGCGTTATCCGCGTCGTCGATGGTGACGACCAACACTCGAATCGTCTCAGACGGCGCCGCATACCCATGACGGCGGCGCTCCTGCAAGATGCGCTCCAGCCCATAGGCAAAGCCAATCGCCTGAGTTGCTTTGGAAGCACCCAGTACGCGGATAAAATCATCGTAGCGCCCGCCACCAAAAAGCTGGCTAGCACTATCGCCAAGCGTCGTATGGGCCTCAAAGACCAAACCTGTATAGTAGTTCAATCCCCGTGCCATATCCATCTGGATATTAACCTGATCAAGCGCTACACCATAAGCGGGCAGCAGTTCAATGGTCGCGCGGAAAGCTTGCGCTGTCTGCTGGATCGCTTTGTGGTCAGGCAGCAGTGCATCCAACGCGGCGAAGGCTTGGGCAGGCGGCCCTTTGATCGCTACCAACGCTTCCAGCATATCCAGCGCCCGAATTATTTCGTCTTGCTTGTTTGCCTGCCGCTGCTTGTTTGCTAGCCGCCGTGCAATATCCTCGCTGCTGCGCCCCGTAGTTCCCAGATTGGCAGATTCCATGATCAATTGTAGCGAACGAGTCAGGTCATTTTGTGCAGCGGGTTCTTGCTCAAACCACTGCGGGAGACCCGCATAAAGGCGGATCAACTGCGCCTCGACATATGCACGACCTCGATCTGGGCGGCGCAGATTCTCGATGTGACCAAGCATCACGCGGCGCATCCGACGATCCAGATCGAAGCGATCCAGCAATTGCGTGATCAGCCCTACATGCCCGACGACCAGTGTCCATTCATGGAGATCGACAGCATACAGACCGCGTGCTGCCATGCCCATCGCCTCGGCATCGCCGCCCACACCCGATGGCCCGATCAACTCCGCACCTAGCATGGTGAACTGGCGCGAATGGCTGCGCTGTGGCGATTCGTAGCGAAAGACTGGCCCTGCAAACTGCCAGCGGATCGGCTTTGGTTCGTGCTGGTAGCGCTCGACATACAACCGCGCTGCCGAAGCGGTAAACTCAGGGCGCAGACAAAGCTGTCGTCCGTGCATCTCGAAGTTGAACAGGCGATTAACAGCATCATCGCCCGCTTTGGTCAGCAGTAGATCGGCATATTCGACCAGTGGTGTCTCTACAATCTGATAGCCGAAGCGTGTCATCGTTTGCTGCAAAGTCAGCGTTGTCTCCGCTGCTTCGGCGGCTTCGGAGGAGACCCGATCATAAAAGCCCGGTGGGCGCGTGAAAGCTGAGAAAGTCATGAATTTTCCCGGTAGTGTTGCTAAGTGATTAAGCGGATCTAGCGTGCCAAATCATACCGGGAATGTTGCCGAATGGCGAGATCAATTACGATAAAGTAGGGCATTCAGGAATTCGGGCAAATTCCTAAAGTTGACACCCTATCCCAACGAATCCCCAAGTAAAAAAACTGGTTGACATTCTGATGCAAATCATGGATAATCTCGAATGTGGTTAGTAATGATCACATCGGCGGGGTAACTCAACCGCCCTCCTGACTGCCATCAAAGAAAGGAGGAGGTGGTGCATATGGCTGATAGTAATAAACCCAGCGCTGTGGCACCGCTCTCCTCGATGGAAAATCGATAAAGTAGTGCCACAGCGCTAACAAAGGCTCCTGTCACCTGACAGGAGTTTTTGTTTGTGTCGTGACGGGCAAGTCGCTCTGTAATCCGCTTATAGTAAATTGGCAATGCTTGGGAATCTACAAGTAAGAATTAATATAAAGTTGCAACCTTCTACCTAATCTTCATTGATTATAATATATTCATGTGCCACCCTCAGAGGAGCCTGCTTTGACCAATTTGAAGACACTTATTAATGCTTACCCGATACTCACATGGCGAGATCGCCTACACATGATTATCCGTTGGCGGGTATGCCCACTGGTTGCCATTGCCAAACTAGTTCCGACGCAGGGCGAGATTATCGATCTTGGCTGTGGGCATGGTCTGTTCGCGCAACTGCTCGCCTGTACAGATCCACAACGCAGCGTGATTGGCGTGGATCTCGACGCACATAAAATCGCGCTGGCGCAGCAGTTGGCATTGCCTAACTTACACTTCATAGCGGGTGATATTGCCACAACGCACATCGATCCCGCCCAAGCCGTGACTATTCTGGATGTGTTTTACCTGATCCCCTATGCTATACAGGAGCAGTTACTTGCCATTTGTGCGGGAAAGCTGGCTCCCGGCGGCGTGATCGTGTTGAAGGAAATGGCAGAACGCCCGCGCTGGAAGGTATGGCTCAATTGGCTTGAAGAGACTCTAGCCGTGAGGGTGCTGCGTATCACCGCGAGTACGGATTCCGGAAGTTTCTACTTTCGCCCGCGTGGTGAGTGGCAAGCCATTTTCGATAAACTTGGCTTCAGCGTCGAAACTATCCCGCTGGATCGTGGTTACTATCACCCACACATTGTCTTTATCGCCCGGAAAGCTGCACTGTGAATACGATCCCCACTTCTATTCTAATTGTTAACGCCGACGACTTCGGGATGACCGAAGGCCACAACCGTGCCATTGTAGATGCCTATCGTAGCGGCATTGTCCGCAGTACATCATTGTTAGCCAATGGTGGAGCTTTTGAAAACGCGGTGGCGCTGGCTCGACAGCATCCAGTGCTAGGCATTGGTATTCACCTCACCTTGACCGAAGGATCACCCGTTGCCTCTGATGTGCCTGAACTGCTGGGGTCTGATGGCAAGCTGCCATTGAGTAACCAGCCCTTTACGCGTTCCCTAATGCTGGGAGGGCTGCCGATGGCGGCTATCCGGCGTGAGTTTATGGCACAAGCAAATAAGATAGTGGCGACAGGAATTAATCCGACGCATGTGGACGGTCACAAGTATATCCATCTGCTGCCGGGGATTAGCAGTATTGCTGCCGAAGTCGCCCGCCAGTTCAACATCCCGGTGATGCGCGTCCCCTTCCCGATGATCGATTCGTACAGCCGACGTTCACGGATTCCGGGGTTAATCATTATCGCTTTACTGGGCAGGCTAGCGCGTGTGGTAGCACGACGCGCTAACCTATTTTCCTCGGATTGGGTCGGCGGCTTCGTCGAAACGGGACACCTGACCACCCCGGTAATCCAGCGTTTGCTAGCTACCAAACGTCAAGGTGTTACGGAACTGCTATGCCATCCTGCTTACCGTAGCCCAGAACTAGATGTACTATTGTCGAATGGTTATCGCTGGATCATCAATTACGACTTCGAGACTGAGACGAAGGCAGTCAGCGATAGTAAACTCCGGCACACCCTTGAAGCCGCTGGGTGGACTTTGCGGAACTTTAATACGTTGACCAAAATCAATAACAAGCCTTATTAGTACTGGAAACTGATGCAAAACACGCTCAACTCGACTCTGTGGAATGCTCCGGGCGAGACTTTGCGGCGCTGGTGGAAGAGTCCTGCAATCCGCATTCCGGTACTCATCTTTGTGACGGCACGCTTCCTGACGCTGATTATTGGCGTGACTGCCGTACAGCTTGGTCCAGTCTATAACCCCTATGTGTCGGACAAAATCTTTGTCGAGAGTTTAGAGGCACGGCAGCCATCCAGTTTTCTAGCGCCGCTGATCGATCCTTGGCATCGCTGGGACACAGGCTGGTATCTCAAGGTCGCCGTCAAGGGATACTCGGCAGACGATGGATCGGTAATCTTTGCGCCGCTGTACCCCGCGTTAAGTGCTGCTGTCGGGGTGGTAGTCGGTGATACCCTGTTGGGCGCGCTGATCGTCAGTAGTATCGCCTGTTTGGCCTTTTTGCTCATCCTCTATCAATTAGCACAGCTTGAAACCCATAGCGAACGTGTCGCCAGTACTACCCTGTTGGCGCTTATCGCCTTCCCGACGGCGTTCTATTTGCTGGCGGGCTATACAGAAAGTCCGTTTCTGGCATTCGTCGCCGGAACGCTATTGGCAGCACGTCAACGCCGCTGGTGGATCGTGACCGTGTTGGCAGCATTAGCGACCTTGACTCGTATTCAGGGGTCACTGCTGATCTTTCCGATTGCGTGGCTGGCTTTTGTCGATACGCCGCGCTTTTGGCAGGGGATTACATGGCGTGAACGTATTCGACAATCGATCCCACGCTTGGCAGCGATGGGCAGTGGGCCGTTGATGGCACTTTGCTTTTTTGGCTATCTTTGGCTGGAGAAGCTAGGTACGGTCAGCGCCGCCTATGAAAAATACTGGGCGCTCGAAGTCCGTGCGCCATGGGAGTCCGTGATCGATGTGATTGGCAGAATTGTCGCCGGACATGCCAGTGCAACTGAGATTATGGGTTTGGTAGCACTAGTGATTATTGTGGTGCTGGCAGTGGCTTCACTACGGGTACTGCCGTTTGCCTATCAGTGCTATATGTGGCCTACCCTCGCACTGATCCTAATGCGTTACTACACGCCTACTCTGCTGAATGGCACGATGCGTTACGTACTAGACTTTTTCCCGATCTTCATTACAGCGGCGGTTTTTCTGGCTCGACATCCACGCTGGCGTTTGGTGTGGATCAGCGTGGGCGTGGTTCTGCAACTGTTCATGGTATTTTTATTTGCGAGATGGATGTGGATTGCATGATGAAAATTTCACAAGTGCTCTATGAACTATTTGAATCGGAAGCCAACAGCCCGGATCTTGAGGGGCTGACAGCAGTTCATGAACTTGATCGTGAGATCCGGTTGGTTGGTGAAAACGGGCAAAGCCAGTACATTTCGTGGATCTGGGACCCTTCGCTGGAAAGCTACGTAATTGGCCTTTCCAACGAAAGCTATTTCGTACAGCCACCCACCTTGGTACATGACGTGACCGACTCTGTTATTTGGTCGCAGCTTGCCGACCAAAGTGTGTCCTTTGTGTTTGTACACGGCGATACTCCGGTGCTGGAGATTCATGGGGATGAAAAGACGATCTACTGCTGGGCACAGACTAACACCCTCTGCGTGTCTGGGCAACCACGCAGCGAAAAAGTACGATAAACGCTGCCCCGTTGTGAAAGATTAGACAGCGTTTGAATTTACATACAGTTATTCGATCTGGGTATAGCTGCCGTATCGTGCTATTTCAGCAGAGCCAAACCTCTGAGATCTAACCCAGTCAGCGCGTTGGCAACTTCCAAATTATACAGCCAAAGCTGGCAACCGGGGCAGCGATCTACTTCGGGCTTGGATAGATCGCGTGCGTCATAAAAGGCAATAGGGTACACCTTGCCCTCAACGGTAGGCCATATTTGGACACGGATTGGATGATTGCATTTAGGGCAGCGTTTTGCGAGTGATCGGGTCGTCATAGAAATTCCCCTCTGAGACTAATAATTGCACAACCAGTACAGTTATGATGACACTACGATTTGATTGGTCGAATCCGAATAGTGGGATCGGGATCTTTGTCGTTCGCATCATCATGATAATCTTTGATGAGCGTATCCCAAGCCTCAATATCCAGATCTTTCATAACACTTTGTAACGTATTATGGGCAAAGTTAGCAACATCTTGCAGATTCTTGAAATAAACCTTGATCTCATCACTGTCTAGACGGTCAAGGGCTACTAACAGCCGATGCAAAGCAATACGCCGTTTATCTTCAATATCCATCGTGAGTATCCTTTCGCGTCGATGAAACCTGATTTGTTGCGGAAAGCGTCTAATTTTCACAATCAATCATAATTAAACTATTTTAGTACCGATTCGCGCAGCTAACACATCTAGTTATTCATTAACCAAAAACTTACGGTAACGGGCCACACTCGCTCGGATAGCGGGTAACTCAAAACCTGTGTGCATCCAGCCTTTGGCGTGCCACTGTGCCACTTCATCTAGGGTTAGCCATGCTGTCCCCAGAATTTCATTGGTGTTGAGCGTGAAGTCTACACTATGCGGCTTCGCCAAAAAAATCTGGTGGGCGCGGTCACGGTACATATACATCGCCACAAACCCAATGATCTCCGCAGTCATGGCAAATTCTTCGTGGAGTTCACGATGCAAGGCTGCCAGAAGATCCGCATCTGAGGCTTCGATGCGCCCTCCCGGCAGGCCCCACTTACCAATGGTGTCGGGCCAATAGTTGTGATGCTGTGCCAACAGAAAACGCCCCTGATGGAGCACAACAGCACGCACAGCGGGAATACGAACTGGCCCTGTCATCCTCGGAGTGCCTGTGCTTTCTTCGTAATTTCGATGCGAATCCTAGCACGTTGATCGAGTGCATTTTGTGCCGGTTGCGCAAGCTGACTATTATAGACACTATTGAGATTTTCTGCATTGGCGACCATCTGTTGTGCAGGCGAGAGCACTTGTTCGCGCATAGGCCGCAGCAGCAGGTCATGCAGGCCACCCTCGCCACCTGATACAATCCAAGCGCGAGCCGGGCCGATCAGTCTCACGCTGACATTGTTAAGGAAATCTGGCAGTTTGGCGACAACCTCACCCATCGCTTTTAGTGCAGTCTTCACGTCCTGCCCAATACCAAAGGGCAGCAGATCAAGTACGCTGGAAATGAAATCTGTTACTGCTTTCGCCACAGGTGTATTGGCAGAAACTTGCAAGGCTTGTTGCAACGATTGGATACTTGTTGACAGCAACGCGACTTGATCATTTAGCCAGTCTATGCCAGCCGCGATCAACGGCATTTGTTCCTCGATAGACTGAAGGATACGCACTGCCAGCACCACCCCAGCACTCAGGGCAGTTCGCACGGTTTCAATCGCCAGAATGGGGATGCCAAGCGCCGCTAATGCCCCCGCGACGATCTCATCCAAATTGGTGCTTTCAAGCTGATTATAGAGGTCTAACAAGCCTTGCGCGTGGTCATTCGACGACTGCAATGCGGTCAATTGTTGAGTCGTGCCAGTAAGTTGCTGGTTCAAAGTGTCACGCTCGGTGGTTAAGGCAATCAGTTGGTTTTGCAACTGGGCGATTTGATTCCGTGCCTCAACCGGCAGAGTCGGGATTGGGGTTGGGCCGGGAGTAACGCTTGGCGGCGGAAGGGTTTCGGTCGGCAGCCAGCCCTGTTCGCCCAGCCAATGCCGCGTCCCCTCATCGCCAAGCGCTAAGACTGCTGCGCTACCGATACCTGCCGTAAGCAGTCCACCGGCCACCAGTGTCATCAGGAAGTAGCGGCGACTGACCTGATTGGGTTCAGGCTTGGAGGCTGGTTTTGATTTTGATGGGAGCGTGGCAGCGGGGGCAACCACTATCGATTGACCTGACTCAGCAACCCGTGTCATCGCTTCGAGTTGTATCAGGTTGTTGTCATCGAGTTTGCCAATGCGCCGATACAGTCGGTCTAGCAGCGTTGCTCGCTGCTGTTCATCCAGAGTTCTCACGCGCATCTCCTATTCTTACAATTACATAGTTAATCTTTACGCTACTTGCTCAGGCGATAGCCTAAACGACGCAGCAGTGCATCATCTTGTCGCCAGTTCTTGAGCACTTTGACCCATAGTTCGAGATAGACCTGAGTATCCGTCAGCTTTTCAAGATCAACCCGTGCTTCACTGCTAATCTTTTTGAGCATCGCGCCGTTTTTGCCGATCAAGATTCCTTTTTGCGAGTCGCGTTCAACATAGATATTGGCGCTGATGTAAGTCAGTGTATCGCTGCGTTCTTTGTATTCTTCCAACTCTACCGCTACTGCATGGGGGATCTCCTGCTCAGTGTTGAGCAGTACTTTTTCACGGATAATCTCAGCAGCAATATCGCGCATTGCGGTATCGCTCAACTGATCTTCAGGAAAGAACAGTGGCCCAGCAGGCAGCCGTTCGATCACGCGCTTCAAGAGGTCGTCCACGCCATTGCCTAATGTCGCACTTAGTGGTGTCCAGTCGGTAGCATCGGGAACCAATGCCCGGTACGCTTCGACACTGGACAACACTTTGTCGGGCGAAAGCCGATCCAGCTTGTTGAGCGCCAATACAATGGGTGCGCCACTTTGCGCTTGTGAGAGCAACGCCGCTACCCGCTTATCTTCCGCAGTTGGCCGTTGGCTGAGATCCAGCACAAACAAGATTACGTCAGCATCGCGCAGTGCTTCAAGGGCTACCTCAACCATGAATTCGCCCAGTTTATGTCCCGGTTGGTGAATACCCGGTGTATCTACAAAGATGACTTGTATATTGTCTTGCGTATAGATTCCCAACTGGCGCAGTCGAGTTGTCTGCGGCTTGGGGCTAACAATCGCGATCTTCTCACCGAGAATCCGATTCATCAGCGTGGACTTGCCGACATTGGGTCGCCCAATCACGGCAACATAGCCGCTATGGGCGAGGGTTTTCTGATCCTGATCGTGTTCCTGTGCGCTGTCCTCTTGGGGAATTATCACGCTCATTTTGACTCTCGGCTTGAGTTGGGGCGGGTATGTTCGGCGGTCACAATAATCGAGATCCCGCCGCGTTGTGCAAAATCAGCAGTGATCTTGCACCAATGTGGATCAAGGGCTTCTACCAGATCGTCAAGAATCACATTGGTGACATGTTCGTGGAAAATCCCCTGATCCCGAAATGACCAGATATACAGCTTGAACGATTTGCTTTCGACAATTCGTTCGTTGGGTATGTATTCCACACGAATCGTGGCGAAATCGGGCTGGCCCGTCATCGGGCACAGCGCGGTAAACTCGTTTGTTTCTAGCCGAACTGTATAGCGTCGCTGTGGATGCTGGTTCGGGAATGTCTCCAACTTACGCTGTGGAGTGGTCTTGCCCTGTCCGAGCAAGGTGAGATCTTTTAGGTCTTCTTTTGTCGTCATTACTACCTGCTATGAACAAAATATCGCCATGTTATACAGGCGATGCGTTCTGTTCTGAATATAGTTTCGCTCTCAATTTCTGCGTTAATTTTAACAGTTTATGGGTAGAATTTCAACTGTGTATCGTCAAAGTAGCAGCGCAAACGGGTCAAAACAAGGGTAAATGAGGCACGGTTTGGGACGGGGAAAGTGGGATAGGGAGCAAACCTACCATCGGGTGATGCATGAACACATCGAATCGGGGTAGTATGGGGGCAACATATAGCAGACGAGCAAGCCATGAAATCAGCGGCAGTCACCAATTGCTATGTGTTGTCTAGCTTATGGCTGAATGCCAACTTGTAGCTCAGCGCTATTCGCACGATGTTGTCTGTAAAACGTATACCGCCCACCACAATAATTCCCACACTTGAAAGCCGAGGGCCGAGATAAGGACTACTGCGTATCAGGGCAGGGACGTTTTCAGGCTATAGTCAAGTGATGGCAGCATACCGGGAATGTAATCCTCAAATAAGGAGCTAATTGCATAGCCGTCGATGGTGCGGCCTGCTGTCATCTCCGCACCCGTTAACCAACGCGTGATCTCGTCATTGTGCAATGGAAAGCGAATATCGGTCAGATGATACAAGCTGTGATAATAGCGTGTGACCACCTGAATACTCGCGGAAATCTCATCTACCCGAACATTCAGTGCTAACGGGTGAATAGCGAAGTCGCGCCCTGCGATTAGACCGTCAAGGGCGAGTTCTTCACACAGTTCACGGGTGAGTGCGGCTTCGCTGCTGGCATCGGTCAATTCCTGCTTGCCACCAAGGGGCTGGAACTGCCGAGCTTTCGCGTCGTACTGCATCAAGTAAACATCTTGCCCGCCTCGCTGCGCTTTGATCACTGCCGTTGAAGCACGCACGATACGCAGCGGTGTAGGCTCCGGCGTACACGTTAGGCGTGTTTCCTCCAACAGCCGGACCAACCGAGCACCCGCGCCCCGACAATCATCCTCTGGGACTCCCTGCCACGAGTCGGCACTAAACGTGTTGTCGCGGATTGTACAGGCAAGGCTTTGCACAAAGTAGTAGGCCATTGGCGAGGTCGCCTCGCCCGTTTGTGCTGAAAGAACACCTAAAGCGGTCAGCAAATCGTAAATAGCCTGCTGATAGCTTGCCTCAATTGCCCCGTGCGGTGTACTGAGGAATGCGTTTGAGCGCAACCATTCTTCGATGTTATCCGGTGCGGGTACCGTATGTAGGCAATCCAGCAGTTGATCAATTGTCATTGGACAGTGCTCCATAAAATTTGGGTTCAGTGTCAGTGTCTTTTGTCTGTCTCGTTATTGCATTGCCTACAGCATTGCTTTATGTTATATCATCGCTTCGTGCTTAGGATAATCACAATGAATCAACAGAAATCACAGTAGCCTATTATCGCCGCTTTATGTGACATCTACTGTCGCATACTGCTGTAGACATTTCACCTTATCGCAATGTTGTGTACAACGTGAGATAGCCCCGCCGCAGTATACGTAATCGCGTGTCGATGGGGTAGCGATAACGTATCTTTAGCAGTCGCGCCGCCGCGATCCATTGCTGCTGTCCAGTATGTCCCAGACCACGCGCTAGTTCATAGGATGCAGTCCAATCCGCGAAGAAAGCGAACGGTTGCGGAGCGCGCATATGGTGGATCAGACGTTTGGGCAAAATAGCTTGGAAATCTGGCGGTTCTATTGGGACGCGAAAGTTCGTCCCAAAGATGAGTCCCACATGTTGCAGCTTGTTGTGCTTGTTGCGATAAAGATCGAAAGCCACCAACCGCCCACTTGGAGTCGATGTTCCCTCGATCAGAATGCCGTCTGGTTCAAGTGCCAGAGCCATTGTCTGTAATGCTGCGTCAACAGCGGCCTCATCATACTGCCTTAATACATTATAACACCGGATAAGTCTCACCCGTTCCGCACCCACTAGATCAAGAAGGTTGAAGCCTCCCAATTTGAAGTCGATAGCAGGCGGCGCAACATAGGGTAGTGCAGCCTGTACCCGTTCGGGATCGATCTCTACACCAATCACCCGCAGTTTTGGATTGATACGCAACCAGCGTTCGCGCATTTCCAGCGTTGTCCAAGCATATGCGCCAAATCCGACATCGACGACCAATGGCGTGCCACGGCTCAGGCTAGCGGGTAGAGCCAAGGCGATATACGTGTCTATCTGACGCAGACGGTTGAGGGCTGTCTTACCTCGTGTGGGTTGCCCAAAGGGGCGAACATGGTGCATCGAGTCAGTGAGTCTCACAGGCTAGCATTCTCAGTGTCGCCAGATTGCATCTGAGCACAGACGGTAGTAAAGTGCAGCATATCCTCAACTACCATAGGTAATCATGCCTTTGAAATTGAGTCGCCGCACCGTGATCCAGATCATGATCGCGATGACGCTCCTTGTCCTCGTAAGTCTGCTGCTTATCGTAACAGGCCGACTTGCTATCGAAAATACGATGCCGTCTGGGTTCGTTACCGCGAATGTGCGTGTCACAGCGGTAGCGCGACTTGGCACGCCCATCGCCCCCTACGGCGCACTTGACCCTGCCATTATACCAGCCATAGAGTCAAATTCGGGCAATAAACCGTTTGCTGTGTTACCCGGCGGGATACAGCCTATCGGAGCTTATCTGCCGGGAATAGCGCTACGACCACAACTTGCCACGATTGCCCCAACGATTACGCTGCCCCTCGCCTATGTCACACCCAGCGCGACCATTACACCACTGCCGACAGTCACCTTTACCCCATTCCCAACGGGATTACCTACGCCCTCAGAACCCGCGACAGAAGCCTATGTTGAGGATATGGGTATCCTGAATGGCCTGAATATGACTCCCAATCCCAGCCGGATTGGGTCGAATTGTGCGCCACACGGTTTACCCGTCGAAGGGGTATTGACGCAGCGCTTTCACTATTACCACAGCGGCATCGATTTGGGGGTCGATCTCGGTACGTCTGTTCGGGCAACCCACAGCGGTCAAGTCGTCTTCGCGGGGTGGAGTCCTATTGGCTATGGTTGGTTAGTCGTAATTCAAAATGAGCACTACATCACCTATTATGGTCACAACACGACGCTGAATGTCGTTCAATTCCAATACGTCACTACTGGACAGATCATCTCCTACAGCGGATCAACCGGAAACAGCAGCGGCCCGCATGTTCACTACGAAACCCGTATCGATGATGTCCCCGTTGACCCGCTGACCTTTGACTCACGGGAACTGCCGACTTGTTGAAGTGAGGCGTTTTTTTTCACCCTGACTATAATGGCACATATATCTACGTATCTTTAGCGTGCTATTTTGCCGAAAGGGTTAATCGAATGGCGAACCAACCAGACTCAAATAATGATGACATTTTTGCACCACTACCGTCTACTACAGACGAAACAAGAAGCGGTACGCCCCCTCCACTTTATGAGCCACCCCTCTACGATCCGCAGAAACCCAAAAAACAAGGGCCGAATATTCTGTTTATTGTCATAGGTTCGATTCTGGGGGCAATATGCTTGTGTGGCATATGTTTGGTTGCCGTAACCAGTGGTGTACTAATCGCCGCTGGCCCAGCGATTGGCACAGTTGTTCATGACCCGACTTTTCAGGCCGCCTCTAGTACCGTTCAAAGCGGCTTAAGCAACTTGTCAAACCTCGAAGATATTCCCGATACGCTTCCAGAAAATGCTGAGACTAAGGGGAAAATTTCATCAAGTGAGCCGCAAACCGGAACACTGCCTCTAGGTCAACAAGCTGTCTGGACTTACAACGGCAGAAGCGGCGAAACCCTAACAATCAGAGTAACATCGAAAAATGGTCTGCCGATGATTGGTCTGTATGACACAGATGGTAAGCTGCTAAAAAAAACAACCCTCGATATTAAAAATGGAAACAAGCCAACCTCACAGAGTTTTGATTACAAATTTACCGCCGATGGCACATATAGCGTCCTGTTAGGGGGTATTGCTAATAATTACACCCTTGAAGTCGTTTCTGGCAATAATTGACCGACAACCGATTAAGATGCGTCTAGTATTTGCGCGACCTGCTTGAAGCGATGTGCCATATCGTGATCGGGATGATTCAGCGCAAATAGGCCGGGAGTTGTAGAGCTAGTCATCTCTTCGGAGTAAGGTAGCACACCCGCGATCTCGCAGTTGTATGCTTGTTTGACCTGTGCAGTC